>JAITKT010000417.1 GCA_031278225.1 Deltaproteobacteria bacterium | reverse complement strand
ACTCTCCGGTTTAATACGTAGCGTCCGTCTATCACCTCGTAGAGGGGGAAGATCCTGGTATTGGTGGCGAGTTTCCCTATCTCGACCGCGAGCTCGGGTTTCATTCTCCAGCCCGTGGGACAGGGGGCGTAGACGTGCAGATAGGCGGGTCCGTGGATGGCCGCGGCCCTTCTTATCTTGTTCATAAGGTCCAGGTGGAAGGCGGGGTTCGCGGTCGCGACGTAGGGAATGCCGTGGGCGGCGGCGATCGCGGGCATGTCCTTCTTCCAGGTGGACTGGCCCTTGCTCTTGGTGCCGGCCGGGGAAGTGGTGGTGTTGGCGCCGAAGGGGGTCTCGCTGCTGCGCTGGATCCCGGTGTTCATGTAGGCCTCGTTGTCGAGGCAGACGTAGATGAAGTCCCCGTGGAAGCGCTCGAGGGCACCGGAGAGGGCCTGGATGCCGATGTCGGCGGTGCCGCCGTCGCCGGCTATGGCCACGACCGGTATCCGCCTGTTCGGGGCCTTGCCCTTTCTCCTTAAGGCGCGCAGGGCCGATTCGACGCCGGAGGCCACGGCGGCCGCGTTTTCGAAGGCCACGTGCATCCAGGGCATGCGCCAGGCGGACTGGGGGAAGGGCGCGGTGCAGACCTCCATGCAGCCGGTCGCGGAGACGCACACGCAATCGGTCCCGAGGGCTTTCAGGAGAAGCCTCAGGGCCAGGACCTCCCCGCAGCCCTGACAGGCCCGGTGGCCGGAGGCCAGGGCGTCGGGACCCTTGGGGAAGGTCTTTTGGGTGACTTTTTCGTAAGGGGTATCGTAAGCTTTGGTCATTTTATTCCTCCCACACCCCGACGAGCTCGAAGCGGGTCTGACAATTCTCCCTCGTGTGTTCCCGGGCCTTCTTGACGATGTGTTTGAAATCGTCGCGGGTGACGTCCCTCCCGCCGAGCCCCAGGACGAAATTGGTGATGACGGGCTTCTTGTCGCAGGGGTCGTGGTAGAAGAGGGATTTGACCTCGAGGGCCACGGGGCCGTCGGGGACGCCCATGGAAATGTGACGATCGATGACGATGAGGTTTTTCGCGTGCCCCACGGCCTTTTTGAAGTCTTCGACCGGGAAGGGCCTCCAGAGGCGGATCCTCGCGACCCCGACGCTCTCCCCGTCCTCCCGGAGTTCGTCCACGGCGGTCATGGCGGTCTCGGAAATGGAGCCCATGGTGACCAGGATCGACTCGGCGTCGTCGGCGCGGTAGCTTTCGACCACCTTGTATTCCCTCCCGAAGGCCTCGCGGAATTCCCCGAAGGCCTCCTTCACCACGGGAAGGGAACCCAGGAGGATGTCGTCGGTTATCTTCCTGGCCTCGGTGTAGCTCTCGGGGGTCCCCAAAAGACCGATGGAGATGGGATTCGCGACGTCCAGTTTGACGAGGGGGTCGAAGGGGGGGAGCCACTTTCTGACCTCTTCCAACTCGGGAAGCAGGACCGGCTCGATGAAATGGGAGAGGGTGAAACCGTCGATGTTTATGGTGACGGGGAGGGAAACCCTCCTGTCCTCGGCGATCCTGAAGGAGAGGATGGTGAGGTCCAGGGCCTCCTGGCCGTTTTCGGCGAAGAGGGCGAGCCAGCCGACGTCCCTGACGCTCATGATGTCGGAATGGTCGTTCCAGATGTTTATGGGGGCGGACAAGGCCCTGTTCGCGATGGCCATGACGATGGGGGTGCGGAGCACCGGCGCGATGAAGAGCATCTCGTTCATGAGGGCGAGGCCCTGGGAGCTCGTGGCCGTGAAGGTCCGGGCCCCGGCCGCGGAGGACCCGAGGCAGGAGCTCATGGCGCTCTGCTCCGACTCCACGGGGATGTATTCGGCGTCGAGTTCCCCGTTCGCGACGAGGTCCGAGAGATGCTCGACTATGTGGGTTTGGGGGGTTATGGGGTAAGCCGCGACGACGTCGGCGTCGCAGAGTCTGACCGCCTCGGCGACGGCCAGGGAAACTTCCAGTCCTACGGGTTTCGCCATGATGTCAGACCTCCTCCAAAACCATTTCAATGCACTTCTTGGGACACTCGTGGGCGCAGACCCCGCAACCCTTGCAGTAGTCGAAGTCCGGTTTGTACCATTTCTCGTCCTTGCCCATGTCCTCGTAGACCCCGTCGGGACAGTAAATGTAGCAGAAGCCGCAGTAAATGCACTTTTCCCTGTCCAGTTTGGGCCTCGCGCTTCTCCAGTCCCCCGTCTTGAACTCCAGGGTGCTCCCCGGTTTGGCCGTGAAGCCCGGGGGGAGGTCCTTCGCGGGCATCAGGGCGTCGATTCCTTTTTTCATCGGGCTTCCTCCAATTTCGTCTCGGCGTAGGCCTTCTCGAAGGCCAGTTGGTTTTTGGCCGCGAGTTTTTCCCCGAACCTTATGAGAAAGGGCTCGCGGACGTCCTCCGGCGCGGCCTCGCCCATGACCTTGGCGAAAACCCCGAGCATGACCGTGTTGGTGATGGGGACCTTGAGGATGTCGAGCGCGATGGACATGGCGTCCAGGGTCGCGATCTTCTGCGTGAATCCGAACTCCTTCCTCAAATCCGCGGGAGAGCGGTGGGTGTTCACCAGGAGGTGGCCGTCGGGCTTGAGTCCCGCGTCCACCTTGGTCACGTTCATGACCGTGGGGTCCAGAACCACGACGACGTCGGGATTGTACACCTTCTCCCGGACGCGGATGGGCGAGTCCGAGATCCTCAAAAAGGCCGTGACCGGGGCCCCCCGCCTTTCCGGGCCGAAACTCGGGAAAGCCTGGGCGTGTTTGCCCCTGGCTATCGCCGTCTGGGCCATAAGTTCGGCGGAGGTGACGGCTCCCTGTCCCCCGCGGCCGTGGAACCTGATTTCAATCATACTCATTACTCCTGGCCTTGAATCGAACGGCCCCCGGGTTTTTCCCCGAACGGCCCCAGGCGGGCCGTTCGGGGAAAAACCCGAGAAACGACCCGAAGAAAAAGGTGACCCGAACCCCCCCCCTCGAAAAGCCAAAAGGGAAACGCCCGAGGGGGAATAACCGGATTCCGGGGGCGCGACGCGAGAACGATCGCGATTTTCCCCCCGAAACCCGCCCGCTTCAAAAAATAAGCTTTGAAAACCGGGGAAAGGCCCCGCCCCGAAGCCTCGGGGGCGCGCCGCGGAGGGGTTTTTCCCCCCTCGCGTTCGAGACGTCGGACCCGCGATCGCGGGCGCGACCGAGAGGGTGACCCGCCCTTTGGCATTTGACAATCTTAACCGAATTCGGACTCCGTCGCAAGGAGAACCGTCGAAAAGTCCCGACATGACGATGATTTTTTAAAATATTTCACTTTGGCGCGAATATGTCAAAAGATAACGCTTTTCTTGACGAATGGCAAGGGCCCGGGGGCCGCGTCCGGGAGGATCTTCGGCCCGCGGCCGTTTTCCGCTTCCCCCGCGGCTTTTTAAGAGGTCCTAAATAATTGACTCCGGAAAAATCAAGGGGTTCGGCGGCTTCCCGCAACCCGCCTCCGTTTGACGCCGTTACCCGAAAGGCGCGCGAGGGGATTTCCCGCGCGGGCCTTAGTTCCTTTCCCCGCGCCCGCGACCGGCGAACGCGGTCGGGGAAAATCCTGGCCCGCCGGGGGATAAAGCTTTGGCGTTCGCGACCGGGGGTCCGGGGCCGGCGTTTCGGGGCTTTCCCGGTTTCCGGGGTCCGGGGGACAAATCCCCTCCTCCCCCCTTCCCCCGAAGCCGGGCGCCCGCCCCCAAGAAAAGCGATCCGTCCCCGGAGGGGCGCGAAGGCGGAAATCCGGCCGCGGACGGGGGCCGCGGACCTTCGGGGCCTCGCGGCGGCGCCCGGCGAACCTTTTTCAATGAGTCCCTCCCGGCCTCCGCCCCGGGGAAACCCCGGGAAGAACGGGGAAGGCCCCGAAAGAAGCGTCGTCGCCCCGAACCCCCCGGGGGGCCTTCGGTCCTTCGGTCCCTCGGGCCGGGAAAAAGGAAAAACGCGGGCGTAAA
>JAITKT010000352.1 GCA_031278225.1 Deltaproteobacteria bacterium | reverse complement strand
CATCGTCGGATTATGACCTCGGGCGACGCGACGACTCCGATGGTTTTCGCGATTCCACGGGCCGGGACGCCGGCGAACGAGACCGACGGGGTTCGCGCCCCTTCGGACGCGGGGACTAACGCGGAGCCGAAGGGAAAGCTTCGACAAGCCTCCCGGAAGTGTTCCCGAAACTCCCCAGCCCGAAGAGATCCAAGAGGAACGCGATTCTGCTCTGATCGTCCGAATCTTCCCACATGATTCTGAATGAATAGCACTGGGCTTCGTAACCGAGACTGATGTAGGTCTCGAGGGCGCGGTTCCGGGATATGTCGTAACGGGCCGAATACGAAGCCAACCACCCCTTTCCCAAACTCACGACGAGATCGCCTCTCACTTGGTTGACGTTGCTCATCCGCGGGGGACCGTACTCCCTTCCCTCGCTCTCGTAGTCATAGATGATCGACAAAAGATCGCCCCTTTCGTCCTTGAGGCTCAAGGCTATGTCGTGACTCGTGAACTTGCCGGTCCTTCCGTCCAGGCTGGACAGGAGTCTCGCCGTGACATAAGGGGTCACGTACACCTCCACCTCGGCGTCCAAGGGGCCCACGCCCTTGTCGAAATAGCCCGAGGTGTAATAGCGGCCGTAGCTCTCCTCGGCCCATTTCAGATTGGAAGCGAATTCGTAACTGTGGAAGAGCCCCACCCTCAGGACCTCCCTGTAAACGTAACCGTTCGCACCCTCCTCGGGATACCCCTCCTTTTCCCTCACCGTGAAGGAATTCCAGAAACCGTAACGGAGCGTCCTCTGATTTAAAATCCTGTCCAAACTGTCGAAATATGGCAGTTCGGCTTGGTTTGGCGAAGAGGTGAACTCCAGGGAAATCACGGGGGTGAACTGATGCAGGATCGCCCCGTCTTCCTTGGGATAAACCCTGGACAGGGTGGTGGAGAGGGAGGCCGTCAAATTCGCGCTCAGGCTCGACTCGAAGGAATCGTGTTCTTCCGTGCCGGTCTTCCCGGGTCTGCGGCCGTTGGGCGCGTAGAGACTGTAGTTCACGTCCCCCTTGGTTTCGAAACCGAAACTGTCGAAAAGAACGTGCCGCCAATGGACGGAAGGGTTAATTATCAGCCTGTGCCCCGTCTCGTCGATCTCGCTGTTTTTGTCCGAGATTCTCAGGTAATTGTCGTACTGGACGTCGATTCCGAACCTGGGACCCGAGCCCGGACCCGTCAACCGCTCGAGAAAACCCAATTGCTTGCCGGCGACGCCGTAGTAAAGACTCGGGACGTTTTGCAGGGTGTCCACGTTTCCCTTTCTGTACAGGTTGTCGACGTAGGAAACCGTGCCCCTGAAGTAAGAGTGCTCCCAGCTCTTTTGGACGAAGAAGGTCGACACCCTCAACGGGTCCAAATCTTCCGAGACGGTTCTTCCGAAAAACTCCGAAAAGAGATTCGAGGAATAAAAAAAGCCGTCGGGTTCGTTTCTGAAGGCGTAGAGAAAAGTCGGATCGGAGACCAGGTCCAAATCGAAGTTCATGTCGAAGCCCATGGACTTCCAATTGTTCTGGGCCCTGAACCAATACAGGTTTTTGGCCAAGACGGTCTCCCCTCCCGGGGACCTGTAGGTGTACGAGTTCTCCTTCCTGTCCCTCAGGTGGGTGGCGAGCCAAATGCCTTCCCCGGCGTTCAGGTTGTAGCGCCCCTCCGCGGTGTAAGACATGCCCCTGTCGGATCTGTAGACGGGGAGAAGGGTGAGGTCGAGGTCCTCCTTTATCGCCCAGAAAAAAGGCAGGGCCGCGACGATTCCGTCCCTGGTGCTGGTCGCCACCCTGGGAACGAGAAAGCCCGTCTGCCTTTCGTTTTTCACCGGAACGAGGACATAGGGCAAATAGAGCATCGGAAACCAGGCGTTCCTGAAGGTGACGCCCGACGACTCGGCTATCCCGTCACTGTTTATTTCTATGTTTTCGGCCGTGAGGCTCCAAGAGGGCTTGGGTCCGTCGCAGGTGGTGAAAACCCCCTTCGACACGTGAAGGGCCTCGGAGCCCCGCCTTTCCATCACGGCCCCGGACACGTAGTAGTGCCTCGCCGGGAAAAAAGCCTTCCCGTCGTAGATCCTCGCCAGCATCAAATCCAAATTGACGGCCGCCCTTTCGGCCGTGGCCGTGAAATCGACCGTCTCAATCCTGACGTTTCCCGATATCTCCGCCGTCCTCGTCGGTTCGTGAAAAATAGCCCTGTCCCCGCCGATGACGTTATCCCCCCTGGAAATGACGACCCGTCCCGAAAAAGTGGCGAGCTCCCCGCCGTAAGCGACCGAATCGGCCTCGATCGTCACCGGCGGAACCAGATCCCCCAGAACCATCCTCACCCCGGGGGGCTCGGAAACGTCCGTCTCCGTCCTTTCCAGCCCGTGAATACCCCCGGCCAAAATCTCCCCGAGCTCGACGGCGTCTCCCTCTATGGACGCGTCCTTCGGAATGACCAAGGGGAAGTCGTCGCCGCGAACCGGGGCGCCCGTCCCGAGGACCAGGGTCAGAACGAAAACCAAGACCGCCACCGCCGAAACCCCTGACCGTTCGGCGCGACGGGCCGCTCGCTTACCCCCCGAACCCGTCGCGGACGCGGGCCCGCCGGGCTTTATTTCGTCGCGGTCGGGAGTCTCGGGCGGGGTTAATTCGCGCATTCGCCTGGGCCTTTCGGGGATGGAGGGAGGAGGTGTTTTTCGCGTCGGCGGGTCAAAAAAAAACGACTGTTTCGAAAACGGGCGCCAGGAGGATTTCCGGGCCGTCAGTTGGTTTCCACGGTCTTCTCTCCCGTTATGCTGGCCCTGGCCTCTCCCACGACGAAGAGGGAGCCCGTGACGACCACCAGATCTTCCGGGCCCGCCTTCAGGGAAGCGGCTTCCAATGCCTTGGGCAGTTCCTCGTGGAGGGTGAAGGGAACGGAGGGTTCCCCGAAGGCTCCCCTGATCTTTTCCAGAAGAAGTCCGGGACTCGCCGCCCTGAAATAGACGGGTCTCGTGAGGTAAAGGTAATCGGCCCGGGAAAGCACGGGTCCCAAGACCCCTTCGATGTCCTTGTCGGCCATGACGCCGGTAACGAGATGGATGTTCCCGCCTTTTTTGGACTCCAGGTATTTCCCGAAGGCCCTGGCCCCTTCCGGGTTGTGGGCTCCGTCCAGGATGAGGGTGGCTTTCCCCGATTTGTCCGCGGGCCAGGTCCCCGGAGGGAACTCTTCCCCCCTCCCGGGCCAGGTCGCCCCGGCGAAACCGGAAACAATCCGTTCCTCGGTGATTTCGTAACCCAATGCCGCCAGTTCCTCCAGAATGGCCAAGGCGAGTCCGGCGTTGTCCGCCTGATATTCCCCGGCGAAGGGAACGACGAGGTTTCGAATCTTCCACCGGAGTCCTTCGTAGCTCATCGCGGGTCTTCCCGAGAGGTTGCCCGCGACGGCGATCCGGTAGTCTCTTCCGAAGAGCTTGCCCCGGACGCCGACCTCGCGGAGTTTGGCTTCGATGACCCCCAGGGCCTCCGGCGCCATTCTTCCCCCGACGAAGGGGACGTTCTTTTTTATGATCCCCGCCTTCTCGAAGGCGATCTTCTCCAAGGTGTCGCCCAGGATTTCCGTGTGCTCGAGCCCGACGTTGGTGACGGCCGAAATCAGCGGCTTGATGGTGTTGGTGGAATCCAGCCTTCCCCCGAGCCCGGTTTCCACCACGGCGACGTCGACCTTCTCCCTCTTGAAATAAAGGAAGGCCATGGACGTCACGAACTCGAAAAAGGTGGGGAGTTTTTCGGGATCGATCACCTTCCAGACCTCTTCGGCCAGCCCCACGACGTCCTCTTCCGATACCATGACCCCGTTTATCCGCATCCTCTCCCTGAAGGTCACGAGATGCGGGGAGGTGTAGAGCCCCGTCTTGAGACCGGACTCCCTCAAAACGGCCTCCAAGAGGGCCGCCGTGCTCCCCTTCCCGTTGGTTCCCGAGACGTGGACGCACTTGAGCGCCTTCTCGGGGTTCCCCAGCGAGGAAAGTATGGTTTCCACGGACTCCAGCCCAAACTTCATGCCCAGGGTTTGCAGACCGAAAAGTCTCGTTATCGCGTCAGAGTATGTCATGACACCGTCCCGTCGTGCCTCGAGATCCCCCCGCGGGAGCGGGGTATTTTATGAAAACGCGGGAAAAATATACCACAAATCCGGTAAAATGAACCACACTGGTGTGTCGGGAAGCGGCGGTTTAGACCAGAGGGACCGTTTCGAGCCATTTTCCGTCCGTTTCAACCCGACTTGCGGTCTCTTCCCCATTTTTCGAAGCTCCCGCAAGAATAACAATCCCCGCCCCGCTCTTTTACCGACCTCGGGGACGATTTCGTTACCGCCCGAAGAGAGACGACCGATGGGAATAATCGCGGAGCAATGCGGTTCGTTCCGGCTCGAACGGTCACGCATAACCCGAAGCTTAAATGACCAAATCTAAACATGAACTT
>JAITKT010000144.1 GCA_031278225.1 Deltaproteobacteria bacterium | reverse complement strand
AAGGCCATCAGGGCCGCGGCCCTCGAATTCATGCTCGCGACCGTGAGGTCCGCGCGGTCGGAAAGCCTCGCCGCGACCAACGCGTCGTCGAAATACCGCAGGGACTCCTTCGGGCAGCCCCTCGCGTACCATTCGTTTCCCGAGGTCAGGGCGTCCCTCGCGGCCGCTACGAAATAGGGCTCCGGGGGAGGAGCCTTCCCCCCGCAGGAGGAAAAGACCGGGAAAATCGGAAGGAAAAAAAGAAGAAGGGGCAAAATCCCCGCGCGGGTTCCGCGAAAGGACGAACCCTTCCCCGAAGAACGGGTTTCCCCGTCCCTCTCTCTTCCCGACTCGCGCGTACCCGCGGGGTCACTCATGTCCGTCCTCCCCGATCCCTCCGGGACGCGGTCCGAAACCGCCCCCGACCCGGGCCTCCCCGGGCGCCGTCCGACGTCCGCGGGTTTCGTCTTCCGAAAAAATCTCCCGACCCGCGTTCCCGCGACCGTTCCCGCGACCGTTCCCGCGACCGTTCCCTCACCCGTTCCTCAAGGGCCTCGTGAGGTTTTCGGGAGCCGCGGGCCGCGGGAGATTGGATCTGATGAGAAAATTGTTTTTTATGGAATCCAGGACCTTGTTGGCGTCCCTGATTCCTTCGCGGGTGCCCCTCGCGACCTCCGGGATGGTCCTCGTTCCCGTCTCCACCTGCCTCAGAATGGTGTCGACCTTGCCCGTCAAATCGGGAACGTCCGCGTTCAGGGATTTGGCGGTGGCGTTGAGGCTCGCGGAAACCTCCCTTATCTCCCGCAGGGTCGCGACGATCTCCAGGTAGGCCTCGTCCCTCGAAAGAACGGCCCCGAGGGATCCCTCCCCCGCCACCACCCGGTCCGTGATGATCCGCACGTTTTCCGCGGCGCTTTTCACGGGTCCGCCGCGATCGTCCAGAAAACCCATGATCGAGGTGACGTTCGCGATGATCCCCTCCAGTTGCTTCACCTTCCTCGAGAGCTCCAAGGAAGCCAACAATTGCTCTATGGTCTGGGAATCCTGGGCCGGGATCTGCCCGTCGTTGGGAATGGGAAGGGTGTCCTCGGAACCCGTGGTGACGTTTATGTACTCCTGCCCTATGATGGTGGGGCTCTTGACCGTGGCGAGGCTGTCGCCCTTTATTCTCGAGGCGTATTGGGATTGTATCAAAAGGTCCATGCGGATCTTGTTGTTGTCCAGGAGACGCACGTCCTTGACGTTTCCTATCTCCAGACCCAAAAAGCGCACCTTGACGCCGGGCTTCAAACCGTAGCCGTCGTTGAAGACTATGAAATAGGAGTTGTAGTCCCGGAAGAAATCCCTCCCGAGACCCACGAGCACGGCCCCGACTATCAAAAGCGCGGCGACGACCATGATCGCGACGCCCGCCAGCCTCTCCCTGAAAGTGTAGGGGTCGTGTCCGTCGTAAACGTTTCCCCCGAGACTCCTCGCCATCCCCAAAACCCCCCCGATTACCCCTTCGGGCCCCCCCGGTCGCCGGGGACCGCGGGAACGACCACCCGGTCAAAACGCGACCGGTCGTAACCCTCCCTGGACCTTCCCAAAACCAAAACCGCGGGCCTTTCCGGGCGCCCGGTCATCTCCCCCCAAACCCTTTCGAAATCCTTGTCCAGGAATTGCAGGGGCCTTTCCAAAACGTAAAGCCCCGGGTCCTTGGACATGGCGAGCGCGTAAAGGGCGAGGCGCCTCTTTCTCTCCGGAAGCCTCCCCGTCGGGACCTTCGCGTCGTCCTTCCCGATCCCCAACGATTCCGCCCCGGCCCCGGCCCGGGCCTTCAAAACCCTCTCGGGCTCGTCGAAATTGTACATGTACCCGAGCATGATGTTGTCAAAGAGGGACCTTCTCGAAAACAAAACCGACTCCCTGTGGACAACGCCGACCTCTCTCGCCAAGACCTCCGGACCCAAACCCCGGTTCCCCGCGAAAACCGATTTCCCCTTGTAAAGGACGTCCCCCGCGAGGGGCCTCGCCCAACCCAGGGTCAGGCGGATGAGTTCCCGAAGGACGTCGATCTCGTCGTGGAGGACGAGGGCCTTTTCCCCGGGCCCGAGCTCCAAATCGAAGGGACCGACCGTCTCCCCCTCGAGGCCGGCGAGGGTCAGGCCGCGGAACTCCAGAAGACGATTCGCCGCTTCTTTCGCTGCTTTCCCTTCCTTCCCTTCTTTCCCTTCATTCCCTTCTTTCCCTTCTTTCGCTTCGCGCGCTTCGCCCGCTTCGCCCGTTCCGCCCGTTTCGCGGCCGGCGTCTTCCGCGCGGGAGCCCGCGCCGTCTTCCCCGGGTTTCTCAGGCATGGAGCAGGGTTATCAGGATCCCCGCGATGGTGGCGAAGAAAAAGGACTCGATCATGGCTTTGCGGGTTATCGCGCTCACCCTCGCGGAATCCCCCTCGCGGGCCTCCCAGGCGTTGAAAAGAGAAAAGAAACTCATGGCCGGCACCATGAGAAGGCATTGGAGAAAAAGGTTTTCGAAACTCAGTTCCCTTATCTCCTGACCGAAGGTCAGAAAGAAGTCCGTCGCGGGGTAGGACACGAAAAACCAAGCCCCGGCGTAGGCCCCGAAGACCGTGAAAACGTTGAAGAGGGCGAGGGACAAAAGAAAACCGAAAAAGGGTCCCGTCATCCTGGGCCACACGAGAAAACGGTCCGGGGGAATCCCCATCAAAACCAGGGTCTCGAATTCCCTGGAGGACTTGAAGAGGGTCAGCTCCGCGGTCATGGGGCCCGTGTAGGCCACGGTCGCGATCAAGGCCAGGAAAAAGGGGCTTATGGTCTGGATCTGAACCGTTCTCAAGAGATTTATGAGGGTTTGGGAACCCCCGAGATTGGAGAGGGTCTGATACCAAACCAAGGCCCAGAGGAAACCCATGAGAAGACCCGTCCCCAGGGTCAGGGGAAAGGTCTTCCAAAAGGAAACCGAGAGCTCCCTCATGACCAGGGAAAACATGAGCTTCCCGCGGTGGGCCCGGCCTCCCCCGAGGCGGAAGAACATGAGGAAGATCCTGCCCATGAAGGAGATCTGCTCCCCCCGCCTCCTCCAAAAGGCCAGAAACACCCTTCCCGCGCGACCGCCGACCTCGTCAAACGACCGTCCCGGGGCGGCCCTTTGGCCCCCTTGGTCACCGCCGCCCGACGGGCTTTTCTTCCTTTTTTTTCTCAATGCCCGAAATCCCGACCCCAAACGTCCGGTCTCGTTCGCGGCGCCGAAGAATCAGAGGTCCAAACGGAGGGTCTCGGTCTTCCCGCCCCGGGTGATCTTCAGGTTCAGGGACCTCGGTTCCTTGATCTCGGCCGGAAAGTAGAGAAATCCGTGGGCTTCCGCCCCGGGTTCCACGGTGGCGTGGTCAATGGACCTCCCCGAGAAATCCCTGTTGACGTCGGCGGAGGTGTCCTCCGTCGTTCCCATTCCCATGACCGAGGAAGCCGCGCCGGCGGCCGCCCCCACGGCGGCTCCCTTGCCCGCCGATTCCGCGACGTTCCCCCCGGAAACCACTCCCGCGGCGGCCCCTATGATGCCCCCCGCGAGACCCCAGAGGGCCGTCCTCTTGGCTCCCTCTTCCCCCGAGAGCGCCCCGGAGGTGTAGTCGTCAATCCTCCTGTACACGACGCTCGAGGGAAGCACTTCCCAGACCTGACCGGCCCGGTCCCGGAGAGTCGAACCCTCCCCCACGGTCACGGGCGTCGAACCGTCGTTTTGAACCAAGAGCTGCACGGGCACCACGCCCGCGGCCTTGAGGTCGAAGCCGAAGAGCTCGGTCAGGCGTTTGGAGTCGTAAAAGGACTCCGCCCCCACCCTGACGTCGCCCAGGGAGGCCCGCCCGGGATAGTCGTTCATGTCCCTGACGGGGATGGCCCTGAACTCGTAGCGGTGGCCGCAGGAAACGAGGGCGAAAGCCGCGAGGACCAGTGCCCCCGCGAGGACGGGAAAACGGAACGAAATGAAATTGCTTTTTTCGGTTTGGGCCTCGCGCCACATGAAATCACCCTCTCCCGCGAAACGCCCCGGAAGGCGTTCGGCGTCGGTCGTCGCCGCGCCCGGAAAGGGGACGGCGTCAAATACCCGCGAAGGACGAACCCCCGAATTAAGCGGGGCCGCCCGAAAAACGATCGTGAAGAAATCGGGCCTCGAGTCGGCTTTGAGTCAGCACGCGTTCGGGGGCGACGGATCAAAGATGCCGGAGCGGCGGGGGGGTCGTCCGCGCGGACGATCAAAACCCCCGCGAGGCCTTCGCGCGGTCCTCGCGCGGCCTCACCCGGCCCCCGTCACATGACCCCCGTCACATGGCCCCGTCACATGGCCCCCAGTTCCTCGGCCGAGAGAACGAGGTCGATGTTCAAAAGGATCTTGACCCCGTCCCCGGTCTTGGCCATGCCCAGGATGAAATTCATGTCGATGGTCGACCCGAAGGCCGGAGGGTCCTCTATCTCGTGGGCCTGGATGTTTATGACCTCCGAGACGGTGTCCACCACTATGCCGATGGGGATGTTGTTGGTCAGGCCCTTGACCTCGACCACTATGATGCTGGTGCGCTCCGTGTACTCTTCCTCCGGGAGTCCGAACTTCAGACGGAGGTCCACCACGGGGATGACCTGACCCCGGAGGTTGATGACGCCCTTGAGAAAGCCGGGCGTCTGGGGAACGGGCGTGACGGGGAGCATCCCTATTATCTCGCGCACTTTCAGGATGCCTATCCCGTAACCCTCGCCCGCCAACTGAAAAGTGAGATATTTGCCGTCATTTTCCGTGGAAACGGAGACATTCTCCGTTTTTTGCAGAGTAGCTTCAGACATTGACCGCCTCGCGGAAAGTGTTCGGGATGGCGTTTTCGGGGGTTTCCCGCCCGAACCGCGTTTGTTTGATAATCGTCCCCCGACCCCGACGGAAGCCGGAATTCCCGAAAAAACCGGGGGGAAGACGAAATCGGGAAAAAGCTTCGAGAGGTTCGGGGTTTAAGGCGACGGAACCGCTTTGAAACAACCAATGTCCATATTATATCACTTCCGGCCCGGAGGCAAGAAATCCGCCGAAAACCGCCCCCCCGGGAACGCGCGCCCCCGAGGGGTCCGAAGGGATGAGTTCCCGAACGCCCCCGGTCCCCGAAACAAGAAAGCCCGCCGTCGGGCATTGCCGGACGACGGGCGGGATCGGAAAAACCAAAGACCGACGGGGTCGCGCCGGAGGGCGCTCCGGGGGTCGCGTCGAAAACAAAGGCGGGGAGGGCCGAAAGGGCGCGGCCCCTCAGACGAACGTCGCGATCTCCTCCAGGGTCTTCCTCTCCTTGTGCCGGACGTTCTCCGTCGAAGGGTACCCGGCCGCCACGATGAGTTTTATCTTCGCGTGAAGGGGGAGCCCCAGGGCTTCCCGGAGCCTGGGCCTGTCGAAAAGACCTATCACGCAGGTCCCGAGGCCCAGTTCCTCGGCGGCGTAGCAGAGGGTCAGGGTGAAGCCCCCCAGGTCGCCGGGGGCCCAGATCTGGCTGTCGACGATTTGGGCTATCGAGCGGTTGAGTTTGGCGTGCTCCTCCAGGACCACGAAAAACACGGGGGCGTTCGCGAAGTACTTGTTGATTCCCAGGAGGGCCACCGACTCCGCCACCTCCGTCACGATCTTTTTGTCCTCCGCCGCGACGATGACCTTCCAGGGCTGGGAGTTGCAGGCCGAGGGGGAGAGCCTCGCCGCGTCGACGATTTCAACGAGTTTCTCGCGCTCCACCGGCTTGTCGGAAAAAGAGCGCGTGCTTTGACGCTTTTTCACCAATTCGAAAAAATCACTCATTCCGTTCACCTCGTCATTCGGATGTTTTTGTTCGGGGGAATGCCCCTCTTCTTTTTCGCGGGGGAAATCTTCCCCGCGCTTTCGATGCCGTTTCGAATCAATTTCAAAAGAATTTCAAACGAATTTCAAAATCGTTTCGAGGGGAAGCCGGGATTTCGCGACGGGTCCGGGTTCGGCGGGATGGCCCAGGGCCACCAACAGGAACGGGCTCACGTGGTCCGGGAGCTTCAAAAAGTCCCTGACCCTCGCC
>JAITKT010000143.1 GCA_031278225.1 Deltaproteobacteria bacterium | reverse complement strand
CTCCTCCCAAATCTTTTCCTGGGGCACGGGCCCGATCCTCTTCCCGTCCATGTCGTGGTAGAAATAGGAGGACACGAACTTGTTTTCCATGACCCAGAATCTGTCGTCTTCCTTCTTGTACTCGATGTTGTAGAATTTGGGCTCGATTATCCACTTGTCGGAGATGTCCAGGACCCCCGCGAGGCCGTCGATCCGCATCACGAACTTCCCGTTTTCGTCGAAGCCCGGGGAGATGGACTCGAAGCGGGGACTTATCACGACCTTCCCCGTCGAATCCATGATCCCCTGCTTGCCGTTCAGGGTGAAGGTCATGAGGAGGCTCCCGTTCGGGCCCGGGGTCAGGCGCCCGAAGCCGTCGTAGATCCGTTCGGTGAGGAAGCGGCCCCGGTCGTCGAAGAGGGCGGAACGCCCCTCGTATTCGGCCCCGTAGACCCCGTGACCCAGGTCGGTGAGCATGTGAAACCCGGGTTTCACGAGCCATTCCCCGCGGTTCGAGAGCTTCCCCCACCAGTTGTGGTGTTTTCCCAAAAGCACCGGGCCGTCGTCTTGGTTCAATATTTGAACGTCCGCGAGCTCGGGGAGGATCAGAAACCGGTTCTCGGCGTCTATCACCCCGATGCCCGAGGGGGTCTTGACCTTGGCCAGCCCGAAGCCGGTGAAATTGTCCGCCCCGAGATACTCCGGGGGAATGACCATCTTCCCCGCCCTGGAGATGAAGCCGTACTTGGACCCGAACTTGTAGTAATGCAGGTCGTCGCCCTTCCCGGGGAGGGGTTTTCCCGGTCCCGCGACGTCGGGCACCTTGGGCACCAGCTCCCGCGCCGCCGCGTCCCCGACGCCGAACGCGAGGGCAACGGCGAGGACGGAGCACAGAAGAAGAACCGCGGAAATTCGTCCCATGGCGTCACCCCTTTCTTCGCGGCGCACGTCGCGGCCGCGCCGCAATCCCGCGACGGCGGGAGGCGGAAAGCGAACGAAAAAAACCTTCGCGCGCGACGATGCCGAAACGATTCTACCAAATCGGAAGGGTTTTTGACATTCGCGGCGGTCGGGGGCCGCCGAAAACCGCGAGGGGATCGGAGAAACCCCCCCCCGGGGAAAAAATCCCCCCGGGAAAACCCGCGGGCCCGGTCCCCCTTGGAAAATCGGGAAATCTTCGCGGCTTCGAGCGGGAAAACCCGGTCGAAACGAGGGAGGGTTCCCACAAAATGAAGACCGGTTGAGACAAAAGCACATTATGTTGTATAATCGGCCGAGGTTCCCCGGGGTAAGCCGGTTTCGGGCCCCCCCGAAATCCGGGGCCCGACGGTCTTAAGAACCGGTCCCGGCGGACCCCCCGGCGCTTTCCCGGGGTCTCCCGGGATGTTAAACTGATTCATCCCAAGCGGCGAAACCAAACCCGCGACGCGCGAACCGGGTTTCGGGAGGGGATTTTCCCGAAAAGTCCGAACCCCTTTTTCCCGGGCGGGAACGAAGGCGACGGATCTCCCCCCCAACCAACCACCCGCGTCGGCGGCCCGTCGCGACCCGAAGGTATAGACTTGTTTTCCAATCTCTTCAAAGACAAAACGCCCGAGTTCAACATCGACAACACGCTCTTCGTGGCGCGGCCGGGGATTGTCTTCATCCTCGCCGCGCTCGTCGTTTGGCTCCTGTGCCTCGTCCTCGGTTTCTGGATCGCCCGTCAGATCTTCTTTCTGGTTTTTCTCTTCGCGATCTGGTTTTTCAGGGACCCCGACCGGGTCACCCCCCCGGGGGAGTTCGGTCTGTCCCCCGCGGACGGGAGAGTCATAAGAATCGATCCGGGGGCGACGAACCCCGCGACCGGGGAAAAGGCCTTGAAGATAAGCGTCTTCATGAACGTCTTCAGCGTCCACGTGAACAGGGTGCCCCTTTCCGGAACCCTCGTCGATCAGCGTTATCACCCCGGAACCCTGGTTAACGCCAGCTTCGACAAGGCCTCGGAACACAACGAACGGAACGTCCTCGTCGTGAGGGACGAACGGGGCCGGGAATTCGCGATGGTCCAGATAGCGGGCCTCATCGCGAGGCGCATAGTCTCCTGGGTGGTCCCGGGGGACGAGCTCAAAAGGGGCCAGAGGTTCGGGATGATCCGCTTCGGTTCCAGGGTCGACCTCTATCTTCCCCCCGACGCGGTGCCCATGGTGGCCCTGGGACAGGGTGTCAGGGCGGGCTGGACCCCCGTCTGGGAGTACCCGAAATAAGACCGATGACCGACATCTTCGCCCTCATACCCGCCCGCCGCGATTCCTCCCGTTTTCCGGGGAAGCCTTTGGCTCTCATCTCCGGAAAACCCATGATCCAACGCGTCTACGAGAGGGCCGGCCTCATCGATGGCGTGAAGGGGGTCTGGGTCGCGACCGACGCCCCCGAGATCTACGACAAGGTCGTGGAATTCGGGGGAAAAGTCATCATGACCAAAAACACCCACCTCTCCGGCTCCGACCGTCTGGCGGAGGCCTCCAGGGTCTTGGGAATCAACAACGACGACATTGTCCTGAACATCCAGGGGGACCAGCCCGTCCTCGACCCCTCCCACGCCAAGCAACTCTGCAGGGCCCTCGTCCGCTGCCCCGACTGCGCGGCCGCGACCCTCGCCATCCCCTTCGAAAACGACGGGGAAGCCGAAAACCCCAACCACGTGAAGGTGGTCTTCGACAACGACGGGAGGGCCGTCTATTTTTCCCGCCACCCCATCCCCTACGAGGTCGATCGCGCGAGGGAGATCCAACGCTACCGCCACGTGGGCGTCTACGCCTTCCGGGCCGGCTTCCTCTACCGTTTCGTGACCCTCCCCCGGGGCCCCCTCGAGTCCTCCGAAAGCCTGGAACAGCTCCGGATACTCGAAAACGGCCACCGGATAAAAGTGGTCATAACCCAGGGGCTCTCCCCGGAGGTCGACGTCCCCGAGGACATCCCGAAGGCCGAACGGGCTTTGGCGGAAGAAGAATCCAAGAAAAAAACGTCTCCCGAAGAAAAGAACGAATGAAATTCTCCCGAAGGGGGAATCGCGGCCGCCGCCGGGCCCGCGTCCCCGACGCGCCCGAAGAACGCCCGCGAACGCCCCGGGGACGGGGGGAGGACGCCCGGAAAAGACCCGCGACCGGCCCCGGCGGATTCTTCCTTTTCGGGGCCCCTTTCTGTTATATTTGGCCCGGTAACGACGAAAGGCTTTCGGAAAGAACGACCGCGCCATGAAACCGCGGGGCGTTCCGACGTTCCGGGCGCGACCCTTTCCCGGGGCGTCGCGGTCTTCCCGGACGGGCGCCTTTTTGCCGGTCGCGTCGCCTTTCCCCGACGCGTCATTCCTCAAAACCGCGCTTTTACCCGTTCCGCCCCGGGGCTTTACGGTTTTTGTCTTTCCGCCCCGGCGGCAACCGTCAAAACATCAGGATCGAAAAATCGCCCCCGCCCGCGCGAGGGGTTCGAAGAGGCAAAAGTGACAAAAAAAATCTTTTATTCCGCGCTTTTCGTCATGCTTTTCGCGGCCGCTCCCCTCTTTGCCCAAGACAAGCTGATAAACGGCATCGACGCCAATTTTCCCCCCTTCGCCTACGTGGGACCCGACGGAAAAGCCCTGGGCTTTGACGTGGAGGCCCTGGACTGGATAGCCGAAAAGGAAGGCTTCGCGGTCGAGCACAAGCCCATGGAATGGGATTCCATCGTGACCGGTCTCAAGGAGAAAAAAATAGACATCATCGCGTCGGGACTGTCGGTCACGCCGGCCCGGGCCGAGCAGATAGCCTTCACCAAGTCCTACTGGGTCATCGAGCAGGTGGTCCTGGTCAAGAAAGACAGCACCAAGACCCTGGAGGAGATCCTGACCACCGACCAAAGCATAGGCGTCCAGAGGGGGACCAGCGACGCCCAGGCCATGGAGGACTCCAACGGCAAGAACGGGAGAAAATACAGGCTCGTCACCTACGACAGCTATGAACTCGCCGTGGTCGACGTCCTGAACGCCAGAATAGCCGCGGCCGTCATGAACGACGCCCCCGCCGCCAAAGCCGCTTCCGGTCAGCCCGTGAAAATCCTGGGCCTCGCGGGCATCCCCAACGAGGAGTTCGCGTACGGCGTGAACAAGGAAAATCCCGAGCTTCTGGCCCAGCTGAACGAGGGACTCACGGCCATCATGGCGGATCCCCACTGGCAGACCTTAATCGACAAGTACAAACCGGGAGAGGTTCACTGAGCGGATCTTCCGAAAACTTCCCGCCCCGACGGTTTCCCCCGTTTTTTTTCCCCTTCGCCCCCTTGCCCGACCGCGGGCGGGGGGGTTCGAACGCCGCGGTTTTTTTCCCCGTCATGAGGTTCCCCCGTCTTTTCCGCCAATCCTTCGCGGCGCCGCCGCCCGCGCGCGTCATGTCTTTTTCTTTTTTCCCGGACTTTTCATGGATTTCGTCGACCTGAAAGAATTCGCCGTCACGGCGTTCTACATCTTCAAGGGGACGGGCATCACGGCCGCGCTCGTCGTCGGCGCGCTTTCCCTTGGTTTTTCGGTGGGGCTGCCCCTCGCCTGTCTCGAGGTTTACGGCCCCAAATGGCTCTCGAGACTTCTCGGGGTTTACGTGTGGTTCTTCAGGGGAGTCCCCATACTCGTCCTTCTCTTTTTGGTTTATTTCGGGGTCTGGAGCCTCGTCGAAAACTTTTTCCTGGAACGCTTTTCCATCCGCCTCACCCTCTCGCCCTTCTCCGCCGCGCTCGTCGCCCTGGGGCTGGCCTCGGGGGCCTACCAGTCCCAGATCTTCCGGGGCTCGATTAAATCCCTGCACCCGGGACAGTTCAAGGCCGCCCAGGCCCTGGGCTTCGGTTCCCCCTCCGCCGTCCTGAACGTCATCGTCCCCCAGGCCCTGCGCGTTTCCATCCCCGCCTGGTCCAACGAATACTCCATAATCCTCAAGGACTCCGCCATCGCCTACGTCATCGGGACCGCCGAGATCATGGCGAGGACCAAATTCATGGCGGCTTTCACCTACAAGCACATGACCTTCTACGTCGCGGCCGGGGTCTTGTTTTACGGCCTCACCTGGCTGGGGGTGAAGAGCCTGAAGCTTCTGGAGCGGAAGACCGCCATCCCGGGTTTGGGGCACGGCTTTTAGGGCTTTTTTCCGTTTTTTTTTTTTTTCGTTTTTTTCCCCCGGCGTTTTTCCGTTTCCGGTCCCGTTCTTTTTCGGGATCGGGCGCTTCCGCCGGGACGGTTTCCCCGAAGGAGAGAGGGAATGCCTGGCGATTCCGGTCAACCGCCTTCGACGCTCGCGGCGACGTTCGCGGCCGCGCGCGCGAGTTTTTTTCCCGGGGCTTTCCCCGAAAGGGCGGGGATCCCGTGAACCCCCGAAAAACACCGGACGGTTCCCCCGAAAACGGGGCGCTCCCCGAAAGGGCTTCCGGGCATCTTCTGGACGTGCGGGAGATATCCAAGACCCTGGGCGGGAAAAAGATCCTGGACCGGGTGTCCCTGACCCTGAACGCCGGCGAGCTCAAGACCCTCATCGGGCCCTCGGGGGGAGGAAAAAGCACCCTCCTCCAGTGCGCGCACTATCTGATTCCCCCCGACTCGGGGGACGTCTTTCTGGACGGGAAGTCCGCGAGGGAGATGTCCCACAAAAACATCTGCGCCTTCCGCCAGGAGATAGGCATGATCTTCCAGGACTTCAACCTCTTCGACCATCTGACCGCGAAAGACAACGTGGCCATAGCGCTCCGCAAGGTCAAGGGCTGGAAAAAGAACCTCGCGCACGCGAGGGCCATGGAGGAATTGAACAGGGTGGGACTCGCGGGGAAGGAAAACCTCTACCCCGCGGAACTCTCGGGAGGCCAGAAACAGAGGGTGTCCATCGCGAGGGCCCTGGCCATGGACCCCAAGGTCATGCTGTTGGACGAGCCCACCAGCGCCCTCGACCCGGAACTCATAGGCGAAGTCTTGAACGTCATAAAACAGCTCTCCAGGGCCGGCATGACCATGCTCATGGTCACGCACCAGCTGGGCTTCGCGAGTCGCCTGACGACCGAGCTCCTCTTCATGGAAAACGGCCGCATAACCGAAAGGGGCGCCCCGGACGAGCTCTTGAAAGACACCTCGAACTCCAGGACCAGGGAGTTCTACCTGAAATTGAACGAATTGGCGGGTCACTGAATGGGCACTTGGGAGTTTTACTCGACGCTTCTGATACCCGCCTTGAACCGCGGCCTTTTGGTGAGCGTCGCCATAATCGTCCCCTCCGCGGTCCTGGGGGTCATCATCGGGATCCTCGTGGGGGCCGGGAGGGCCGGGAGCGGCCGTTTCTCGGAAAAACTCCTGAACCTCTACGTCTCCGTCTTCAGGGGCACCCCCCTGGTCGTTCAGCTCATGATGTGGTTCTACGGCCTTCCGTCCCTGAGCCTCTTTTTGGAGGCCCGCTTCGGGCCCTGGATAAGACCCTTCTCCGACCTCTTCAGGCTCAGCCCCTACGTCGCCTCGGTCTTGGGGTTCGCCCTCTGCAGCGGGGCCTACCAGTCCGAGT
>JAITKT010000236.1 GCA_031278225.1 Deltaproteobacteria bacterium | reverse complement strand
TCCCCCGCGGGGACCGACCGTTTCGCCGCCCCCCTCCGGCCGCGCCGGGGCCTTTCCGGGGCCGGAAGAAAAACCCTTGAAAAAACCCCCGAAAACCCCCGAAAATCCCCTTTTTTCGGGTTTTTTCCGGTCGTCCCCGATCCCCTTTCATTTTTTTCTTGATTTTTTGACTTCCCGGTGCGATAATCTCCCCCATGCCAACGGTGCCATAAGTTCTTTATAGTGCCTCCCGCCCGTTTTGACCGTTCGTTCCGAAAGGATTTCCGCCCGACGGACGTTCCGTTGGTTTCCCCGCGGCCGCGAGGCCGGGGCTTTTCCCGGAGTTTCCGGGGGGCCCCCCGGGTCAATGCCCCCCCCTCGTTTTGGCATCATCGTCGTTCCCCCGGGCGCGACGCCCGCGACCCCGTTCGGGGATTTCCCCGCCCGGCGGACCCGCGGGCCCTTGATTTTCGGGCGCCCGCCGCCCATTTATTTTTAAGGTTTCCCCTTTGACGCGTTTTTCTTTCCGGCAATCACCGATCAACCAGACATTCAACGGAGTTTCCCGCGGAGTTTGAAAGGTCGCGGTCGCCCCGGTCCCCCGGTTTTCCGGGGCGGCCTCGGCGGTCGGGTCCCGTCACGCTCCGATTTTGTCTTCATACCGCGTTTCGCGCCAACGGGCGCCCATGGCCCGACCCCGTCCTGACCAGTCAACATCATGTCAAACCCGACCCGAAATTGGGCTTGGGCGCATCATTTGGAGATGTGTAAAATGAAAACGATTTATGTTGGAAATTTGCCTTTCAGTTCCACCCAATCCGAAATCAGCGATCTCTTCGGCCGCTTCGGAACCGTGCACTCCGTGAACGTCATAAACGACAAGGAGACCGGCCGTCCCAGAGGGTTCGCTTTTGTCGAAATGGATCCCGAGCAAGCCATCGCAGCCATCGAGGCCTTAAACGGCACGGAGCTCGGCGGACGCAGCCTCAGGGTCAACGAGGCCCGTTCCCGCGAGGACCGCGGGCACGGAGGAGGCCGCGGCGGTGGTTACCGCCACCAGGAATAAGGCTTTTTCCGCGTTGTTTCAAGCCCGCGCCCGCCTTTTTCGGAACACCCGAAAGCCTCGCGCCTCCCGATTCGTCCCTTCCCGGCCGACCGGCCCCCTTTCGGCGTCGCCATCCGACCCCGGAAACCGGATCCGTTTTCGAATCCGCCGCGCCACCCAAGTTGGCCGGCGGTTTCGCGGCCGCCCCCCGGCTTCCCCCGGGGCACCCGGTGACCGCGGCGACCGGCGACCGCGGCACCCGGTGACCGCGGCACCCGTCGAGTCGCCCGGCGCGCCCGGGAACGCGTTCAAGGTCGATTGCTTCGCTCCGGCGAAGCGCGTTTCGCGAATTCGCGAAAAAAACCCCCGCCCCGTTTCGCGTTCGTTCGAGGTCCCTTCGAAACCTCCGCCCGGCGCCTTTCGCGAGACCCCTTTCGAAAGGCGCGGGCTTTTTCCGGGCGCGACCGGGGGGAAAACCGGGAAAACCCCGCGGGCGATTTTAACCCCGGGCGATTCCGGCACTTGACGCGAGCCTCCGTTTGGGCTATTTTTTCCCCGTGACCCCGGCCGTCCGCGAGGGCGACCCCGACCGGGGCTCCCGCGCGGCCGCGTCGGAACGGAAGGTTTCGCTCCGGCGAACGCTTTTTTCACCCCGGCTCTCCCGCCACCGAGGCGGGACCCGCGGGCAATTCCGAAGGGGGCGGCCTTTTTCCCCCTTGGAAAAACCCCCGCGCGAACCCCCTTGGGTCATCGTACCGGCTTCGACTCCCCAGTCTCTTCCTCCGCCAGACATCCGGCCAAGGTCAAGCCATCCACCAAAAAACCACAACCGATTTTTTCGGGGAAAACGCGTTTTTCCCCCATCCCGGCGAAAAACAAGTCGCCGGCTCACCGTTCTCGGGGCCCCAGGGCCCCCTTTCCAGTTCTCGATGGTCCCCCGGATTCCTCAGGGGTTCCGACCCGGGGACCCGCTGCTTCCCCCCCGGCCCTCGGCCCGGGCAGGGAGAAAGATTTTCCGTTTTGAAAACGTTATTCGTGGGAAACCTCCCCTTCAAGTCCACCCCCAGCGAAATATCCGAGTATTTCGGACGTTTGGGCACAGTTCAATCCGTTAACGTCATCCTCCACAAGGAAACCGGTCGCCCCCGGGGCTTTTGCTTCGTGGAAATGGACGACGACGGCGCCGACGAGGCCGTCAAGACCCTGAACGGCTCCATGTTCGGCGGAAGACCCATCAAAGTCGAACCCAGAAAACGCGACCAGGCGTCCGCCGAAAGGGCCGCCGAACAAGCCCCGGAAGCGGCCTCCGGAACCTAGTTTCCCCTTCGCTTTTTGAGGCGACCCGAGAAGAAATTCCCGGGTCGCTTTTTGTCAGGGATAAACGTTCATACGCCGGGCGCGAAAATTTTTCCCCCGTTTTTTCACCGAAACCCGCCGAATTTTTTTTCGCGGGTCCCGCCGAGCTCCGTCTTTTTCACGCGGCAAAACCCCATCGATTGGCTCAAAAAATCAAAAAACCTTCGATTTTTCGAATTTTCGGATCTTTTTTCAAAAATTCGCCCCGATTTCCGGTCCCGCGAATAACGACGTTACCGAAATACCCCCGAAAACCGCGGCCGTTTTTCCAAGGGTCGGGACGCGCGATGGCTCCAAAAAACGAAGATTACCCCGAAAAATCCCGATTTTCGGGATTTTTTTCGTTTTTTGCCTTCCGACGGCGCGAAAAAAAGAACTCATGTTAGTTCGCCGGATTTCCCTCGCGCGCCGACGCGGAAACCGGGAAATTGACGCGTGTTTTTTTTACGAACAACCGTTGTTCGGAAATCGCGAACAACGGTCGTTCGCGAAACCGGCGGGGCAAAAGTCCGAACGGGTCCGGGCGGGTCCGGGCCGGGCCGGACCGCTCCCGCGAAGGTCATGAAAACGCCAGGGAGCCCTTACCCGGGTGGCGCTGATTTTTTCGGTCGCGCCTCCGGAAATCAAGGGCAGGCTCCGGCGAAGGTCGCGAAGCGCCGGGGCAAGGCCGGGGAAGCGCTGCCCGTGATTTCCTCTCCCTTCGGATGCCCGAAATTTTTTTCCGAAATCGAAATTCCAATCCGTTTTTTTTTATTTCCGAACGCCCCCGGGAGCTAAGCCCCGGGGCCCGCGAGGACGCGGATGATTTCGAGGACGAGGTCCGGTATCAGGGAAGTTTCGGCCTCCCCCGCGACCGCGAAACCCTCGTCGAGGGCGGCCCCGGTCGTGACGGGACCGATGGAGACGGTTTTCACGAAAGGCCTTTTGTCTTTTTCGATCAAAGCCGCGAGGCCCTTGGCGCAGCTGGCGCTGGTGAGGGTCACGAGGTCCGGGGGGTCGTCGGGGTCAAGGACGACGTCCGAGGGGACGTCCCGGCCCGTCAGGGTTTCGTAGACGGGAATCTCCTCGAGCGAATGTCCCCGTTCCTTCAAAGTAACGCTCAAGACGTCCCGGGTCTCCCGGGCCCGGGGGAGAAGAACCTTCCCGGGCGCGAGGTCTTTCAAGGCCTCCAGGAGCCCTTCGGCCAAGTGGGTTTCGGGGACGATGTCCGGGATTATCCCCTTTTCTTTCAGGGGAAGGGCGGTTCCGGGGCCCATGACCGCGAGCTTGGGGCCGGCCATGGCCCTCGCGTCCAGACCTTTTTCGAAGAGGGCCTTCAAAAAAAACGAGGCGCCGTTGGGACTCGTGAGAATCAAAAGATCGAATTCCCCGAGGCGGGAAAGGGCGGAGTCCAGGGCGGGGTTGGGATGGATTTCCCGGACCTTTATCACGGGACGCTCGAGGACCAGGGCCCCGAGTTTTTTCAAGGCCTCCGAGAGCGCTCCCGCCTGTTCCCGGGTTCTCGTGACGACAATCTTTTTTCCGAAGAGGGGCAGATTCTCGAACCAGTTGAGTTTGTCCCGGAGCCTCACCACGTCCCCGACGACCAAAAGGGCGGGGGCTCCGATCCCGGCCTCGCGGGCGATTTCCGGAAGGTCCGAGAGGGGGCCCGCGACGCTTCTCTGGCGGGGGGTGGTGCCCCACTCGACCATGGCGGCCGGGGTCAGGGGGTCCTTTCCGGCTTTGATCAAAGAATCGCGAATGTCCGGAAGCCTCGCGCTCCCCATGACGGAAACGAAGGTGCCAATCCTCGCGAGGGCGTCCCAGTCGTGAACGGATTCGGCCTTCCCGGACTTTTCGTGTCCCGTGACGAGAACCGCCTGACTGGAGAGGTCCCTGTGGGTCAGGGGGATTCCCGCGTAGCAGGCCGCGGCGACGGTGGAGCTCACCCCGGGAATCACCCGGAAGGGGACCTTCTCCTCCCGGAGTCTCAGGGCCTCTTCCCCTCCCCTCCCGAAAACATAGGGGTCCCCGCCCTTGAGCCTGACGACGTTTTTTCCCTCTTTGGCCTTTTCGACCAGGAGGTCGTTTATGCCTTCCTGGGGGAGGGCGTGATTCGAGGCGCTCTTCCCCACGTAAACGATCTCGGCGTCCCGGGGGGCGAGTCCCAAAAGCTCCGGGGAAGCGAGATGGTCGTAAACGACCACTTCCGCGTTCCGGAGAAGTTCGGCCCCCCTGACGGTCAAAAGACCCGGATCCCCGGGTCCCGCCCCGACCAACCACACCGTCCCGACGGCGTCGGGCGCGACTTTTTCGGACATGCTTTCAGTGACTCCGTTTCTCCGCCTCGGCGATGAATTCGTCCGCCCCGTCGGCGAGGAGCCGCGAGGCCAGACTTTTTCCGAGTTCGCGGGCCTTTTCCGCGTCGGGTCCGGGGACTCGGGATTTCGTCTCCAAAACCGCGCTTCCGTCCAAGCTCAGGACCATGGCGTCCATGACGAGCGCGTTCCCATCCGTTCTCGCCCAAGCGGCCGCCGGCGTCTGACAGCCGGCCCCCAGGGCCCGCATGAAGGCCCTCTCGGCCTCGAGCGCGAGTTCGGTTTCCGGATGATTCAAAGGGTCCGCGAAACCCTTGACCCAAGCGTCCCCCTCCCTGAATTCCAAGGCCAGGATCCCCTGGCCCGGGGCCGGAAGCATGTCTTCCGGGGGAATCGGGTCAAGGGGATAATCCGGTCCCTTCAGGCGTCTCAATCCCGACGCCGCGAGTATCGTCGCGTCGATCTCCCCGTCCGAGACCTTTTTGAGTCTGGTGTCGACGTTCCCCCGGAGGGGAACAATCTTCGGGTCCTTCGCGAGCGAACGAATCCGGGCCTCCCGCCTGAGACTCGAGGTCCCGACGACGGCCCCGGGGGGCAAATCCCTCAAGCCGCGAAAATTCCCGATCAAAACGTCGAAGGGGATTTCCCTCTTCGGCGCGGCCCCCAGAACCAGTCCCCCCGGAAGAACGGACGGGAGGTCCTTGGCGCTGTGCACCGCGAGGTCGATCTCTCCCGCGAGGAGGGCTTCCTCTATCTCCTTCACGAAGAGCCCCTTTATGCCCATGGGTCCGGTGGGCGAGCGGGTCGGGTCGTCCCCCCGGGTCTTTTTGGGAACGATCTCGACCTCGAGCCCGGGAAAGCGTTCGAGGATGGCGTCCCTCACCCCGCCCGTTTGCGCGAGGGACAGGGGACTGGGTCTCGCGCCGATTTTAAGGACCTTTTTCAGCTTTTGACCCCGCAGCCGGCGCAGGAAGAAGCCGCGCAACCCCCGCAGGGGCCGCCTCCGCCGGCGGGCGCGGAAAAGTCCCCGAAATCCCCGAAGTCCCCCCCGGAAGAGACCCCGGCCCTGAACCTGGAAAGGAGTTTGTCGCATTCGCCGCCGCCGCAGGCGGGGCAAACCGGGGAAGCGTTTCCGCTCAGAACCAGTTCCTCGAACTCCCGTCCGCACGCGCGGCATTTGAATTCGTATATCGGCATGTGGGCACCTGGTTTGGTAACAGCGGGGGGGCAACCGCGAAAGCGGGTGG
>JAITKT010000181.1 GCA_031278225.1 Deltaproteobacteria bacterium | reverse complement strand
CCCCGCCGGCCGCGTCGACGCCCGGCCCGAGTTTCTTTCTGTCCAATCCGCCCCGGGGGTCGACGGGAGGGGTCCCGCCCACGGTAATCCCGTCGGGCACCCGGTTGGGGGGAATGTCCCTAAGAAGCCTTTGCCTGAAGCTCGCGGCCATTTCCCGCGCCTCTTCCGGGGAGGGGGCGGGATGGACGGAAACGAAGGCTTCGATTCCGGTGTTCCCGAAGGACGGCTTTTCCCTCGGTTTTCCGTCGGTGTGCCAGGCCGAGGCGAAAATCGCCCCGGGACAGGCCAGAAGCGCCCGCTCGACAAGGGTCAGGTCGTCCCCGGCGCCCCCTTCCCCGATTCTTCCCAAACGTTCGAATCTCCCGTCGGGTCTTCTTCTGGAGAGCGTTCCGGTCCTGAAAAGATTCTTGGAACCCCATTCCGCCGGGGCCTCGGCCGCGGTCGGATCCGGGACGAAGAGGGTCGCGGAGGCCAGGGGGTCGGCGGCGTAACCGGGGGAAACCCCTTGGCCCCCCAAGGCGAGTTCGCCCGGCCAACCCGAGGGGAGAAGTTCCGCCTCCGGGGAAGAGGGGTCTTTGATTCTCACGACGAAGGCCGGGGAATCGGGAAGGGGTCCCCCGAGGGTCTCGGGGATCTTGTCGGGACGGGCCGCGTCGACGAGGTTCGCGAGTCCCGCCTCCGGGTGACCGCAAACGAAGACCATTCTCGCGTGACCGGCGTCTTTCAACATCTCCCTCGCGAAGGCCGGGTCCGTCACCTCGCCCCCGAGGCCCTTTCTTCCGAAGGCGACGAGGAACTTCAGATCCCCGATGCCGAAACGGGCCGCGTGATTCGAGGCGAGAATTTCCGGAAGGGAAAGATGGGTCGCCTTGAAGGACCTCGCCACCGCGGCCGTCCTTTCGGGGACGAGGACGTCCTCTTCCGAGGCGAGGATGACGGTCGCTCCCCTGGAAAGGGGGACCAGGGTCTCGAGGAGGAAGTCGGCCCCGGAGCTCTCGGAAGTCCCGAGAAAAACGTCCCCGGGACCCAAAGAGAGCGCGTCCCCGTAAGAGGACCAAAGGCCCCGGAGGGCCCGGTGCGAAATCAAAACGGTCCCCGGTTCTTTTCCCGGGGCGGTTTCCCCCTCTTCCGGGGACGGGGAAAGGACCATGGCCAAAGACCCCGGGTCGGGACCCGGAAGGGGCGCGGGCGTTTCCCCGGAACGGACCGGGGGCACTTCGGTCAAGGGGTGTCCCCCGTAATCCGCGAGCGACAGGAACGGGAACCTGCGGGCGACGTCCTCCGCGTTTTCGGGCGCGGGCCTGGGGGACATCAAAACCTTGGGCTCCAGATTCAGAAGCTCCGAGGCGAGTCTTTCCCCGTCCCAAAGGGCGCTCGCGGGGAACGCGATCCCGCCGCTCTTGAGCGCGCCAATCAAGGCCGCGAGATGGCCGCAGGTCCGGGAGGCGACGATCGCGACCCGATCCCCGGGGACGATGAGCTTTCTCAAATTCGCGGCGACGGCGTCGCTCTCTTTCGCGAGCCCGGAAAAAGTCAGGGTCTCCGGGGCCCTTCCCTCGCCTCCCCGGAAACAAACCACCGCCGGAACCCGGGGGAATTTTTCCCGGACCTCGTTCAATTTGTCCAAAATGGTTTCGGTCGAAGGTATCGCGACCTTCGGGGCGTTGTTCGCGGCGAGGAGCTTTCTCTTTTCCGGGGGAAGAATTTCGACTTCCCCCGCGGGCGTTTCGGGCGCCGCGGCGAAGGCGGCGAGATGGGCGTCGTGGCCCTGGGCCAGGACCTCCACGAGCCAGGGCTCGAGGTTTTTCGCGGCGTGGTTGTATTTCAGGGTCGCGCCCTCGGCGGCCCGGCTCCAGGCGACGGCCAGGGGAAAACCGAAGGCGTCCGAGGAATCTTGGACCGCGACCGGGGCGAAGTTCTCGAGGGAGGTCTCCGGCCGCGGGGGAATGAAGACGTGGGAGGTCGTTTCCCTTCCGAAGGGGGAGAGCCTCAAAATCTCCGGGTAGGAGAGATGGTCGATCTTCCGGACTTTCGCGAGGATCTCCCCGACCCTTGACGCGTGGGTTTTCAAGTCTTCCCCGGGGTTCACGGAAAGAACGACCGGAACCAAAATTTCCTTCGGTCCCGGGGCCGCGTCCCCGGCTTCGCCCGTCGTCGTCAAAACGGCGCAGGCGACGGTTCGGGAGTCGGAATACCTCGCGAAAAAGACGAGCCAGGCGGAGAGGAGGAAGGCGTCCAAACCCACCCCGATTTTGGCCGCCGCGGCCTCGAAGGACTCGAAGACGTCGCGTTTGAAGCGCGCGGGAAGGGTTTTCCGGGCCTCGGAATCCGGGCCCGCGGCCCTCCTGGCCCTCTCGGGCAGGCGGGTGGGTTCCCCCAGGGTTCCCAGGACCTTCTCCGCGGCGAGGTCCTTTTCGGCCCTTTCGGCCATGGAAAGGGGGGACGACGGGTCCGCTTCGGTTTCGGGACCGCGGAAGAGCTCCCCCCCGGAGAGCTCCTCGCCCAAAACGATCCCCCGGAAGAGCTTGGGGGCGGTCTCCGCGTCCACGACGCCCTTGTGCGCGGAAAACAAAATCGTACCCGAGAAATCCCCCGTCACCAGGTGATCCAGGGCGACGAGCGGCGGACGGACGGAATCGGCGAGACTCGTCTTCCGTTCCCCGAAGAGGGCGGATATCGTCTTTTCCCTTTGGGAAGCCGAAAGGCCCCGGCCGTCGGTCTCGGTCGCGACGTCCGCGGGGTCCCGGGCTTCCTTGAGAATGACCCTCACCGGGGAACTCATGTTTCTTCCCCTCGGGACCTCCCTCAAAAACGCGTGACGCCCGAGCAAAAGCCCCAAATTTTTAGCGAATTCCGGGGTCTTGAAACGCTCGGAGAGAGGATTGTCCTTCCCGTAATCCAGGCGCCAACGGTGGACCGGGGCTCCCGCGTCCCCCGAGAGGTTCGCCATGAGACTCAGCTGGAAGGGCGTGAAGGGCAGAACCGCGGCGAGATTTTTTCCGTATTCCCCGCGGAGGCGTCTCGCGTCGTCCTCGGAGAGATTCCCCGGGGCCCGGGCGAAGACCTCGTCCGCGGCCGCGGGAGCGATTTTGGGTTTGGCGGGCGCGGCCTCTTCGATTTTCGCCGCTGCCGCCTTGGGCGCGACCTTGGAGCCGGAGCTTATGGAAGCCCCCGGGCCCCGGGGCCCGGACGGTTCCGGGAAGGGAAAATCGTCGTCGTAGGGGAAGAGGTCTTCCTCTATTTCCTCCACTTCCGCGACTTCGTCTTCGTCTTCCTCTTCATCTTCCGCTTCCGCTTCGACCGCCGCCGCCGGACCCGCGTCCGGCTCGGGCTCGAGGACAACGGGCGCCGCGAAGTCGTCCGGTTTCGCTTCGGATTCGACGTCCGCCTTCGCTTCCGGTTCGACTTCCGATTTGACTTCCGGGACGGCCGCGGGGAAAAGTTCCTCCTCCTCGAGCTCGACGATGTCTGCCGCGACGTCTTCCCAATCGTCGAAACGGGATTCGACCGCGGGAAGGGGTATGGGCTCGTCGTCGTCGGGGACGGGCTCCGCGACCGGAGCCGGGCCCGCCGCGACTTCCGCCGCCCGCGGGACGGGTTCGGGGTCGAGAATCTCCAGGGTGTCCGGGGCCAGTTCCTCCCCGATGTCGCCGAGGTCCTCGACCTCCCCGATGTCGGCGATTTCGGGGATGTCGGCGATCTCCGGGATGTCCGCGATTTCGGGGATGTCGGCGATTTCGGGGATGTCCGCGATCTCGGCGATGTCGGAAATTTCGCGGATGTCCGAAATATCCGGGATGTCCTCGGCTTCGGAAGCCGAAGGAACGGACGATGCCTTGACCGGCGGGGAAGCG
>JAITKT010000111.1 GCA_031278225.1 Deltaproteobacteria bacterium | reverse complement strand
GGACTCGCGTTACCCCGCCGGGCCTCCCGGCTTATCTCGCCTTACCTTCCGGACATTCCGCCCCCAATCGCGCCATAACGTCCCTTGTCGCCCGTAGGCTCCGGCGGCGCGAGGGTTACGGTTTGCCCGAGTCCCCCCGAGAAACACGGTCTTCCCGCCGAGTTCCCCGGCTCCCGTTTCCGGGCTTCGCGATATTCTTGGACACTCGCCGCGTTACAAAGCCGAAGCGGGTTCGTCATCTCGCGGACCGTCCATTCACCTCCCGTTGCTCTCCACCCCGCCTCACGGCGACGCGGTTACGATTGGTTACAAGGCCGCTAACCGGCCATGACGGGGACTTCCACCCTGCTGATGAGGCGCCTTCACTGGCGCACAAAAACCGACCTCGCAAAACCCGTCACCGACGCCCCCCACTCCACCCGCGACTCGGCGGGTAATCTCCGGGTCTTCTTCGGCACCCGAAGGATCCGGGGCGAGCGGGACCCCTTCCCCCGCGGCGAATCCGCCCCGCCCCCGAGCGCCCCGGCCAAAACCGCCCGCGTCGCGAACCGCGAGAACCGCCTCCGCGGCATCAAGGAACCCTCGGACGCCCTCGGAAACCCGACCTTCGAGGACCTCACCCCACAAACCGGGGTCATTGATCGACGCGAGCTCCTTCAAGGTCTTCCGTCCGAGCTCCCTTTCCAAAAACGATTGGGGCACCATAAGAACCCCGGACGATTTCGCGAACCACCCGGCCTTCCGGAAAACCCTCATGAGCGCCCCCGCCGCGGCGGGCCGCGAGAGGAAAACGAACCTCTCCGACGCCTCGGGCATCGGCTCGACCGACACCTCGGAGACCCTCTTCACCCGACCCGAGTTCGCGGTCGACGGGGACAACGAATCCCCCGTCTCCTTCTCGGCCTTCGAACCCGGCGAGGACGGGGGCGCGACCCCGCGCGCGGGCCTAGGCAGCGGCCACGCGTACCTTTTGGACACCTTCGCGGGTCTTCCCCGGGCCTCCTCGTAAATGGCCCTCGTTTTCAGACCCTCGAGCGAGACTCGGTCCGCGGGAACGAAATTACCTGGGGCATTCGCGCCGGAACCGAGAAGGACTCCGAAGTCAACTTCTTCAAAAGCCGAAGGAAAGATCGCGGCCCTGACCTCCTCCGGCGACAACGGCGTCTTCGACCTCGAGATTGAGTCTTCCCCCAACTTCGGAGCCCAAGCCATCGCCCGGAGGGAAGTCATGAACACCGGCTTCGACTCGGCTCGGGAGATCATGGTCGAGGGCCTCATCGACCGAAAGCCCTTGACACCCCCGGGGGGACCGCGCCGCTTTCGCGGGTCGTCCCCCTCGAAACGCCTTGAAAAAAGGACGGGACACGGCCCGTCCATTTTTGTTCGAAACCCTCAAACCCGCGTCCCCGCCGGACCCGGATCATGCCCCCGCCTCTCTTCCCGACGTATCCCGCGATTCCCTTGGTTTCCGGGGGGTGAAACACCGGTCTTCGGGCCCGAAACCGGACTCCCGACGGCCCGGCCCCCCGGAAGCGGCGGGGCATCCCGGGGTCATCGTGGCTCCCGGACCCGTTTTTCGGGGACGGTAGGGCGAAAAAGCCACCGCGTCTCTTCTCCCGGGTCGGGATATCCGTTCAATGACCCGGGCCGTCGAGCCTTGACCATCCCCCCCCCCCCCCCGAGCTCGAAATCAACCCTTGACTTCCGGATCGGCCGTGCTATCATCGGAGTCAAGCGGGGAGGTTGGTTTATTCTCGAAATCCGGTTTTCGAACCCTTTTCGTCCGGAACTCCCTTTGAGGTCACTTTCGAGACCGCTCGCGACGCTCGAAAGGGCCCGAATCCGATTCGTTTTTTTTCGGGGCGAACGCGGAAACGAAGCGTTCCTCTAAAATCCATCGCCGTTCGCGTTTCCAAACCCCATGTCGGACGGGCTCCGCCCCCCGGCTTTGACCGGCCGCCGATACGTGTCATTCTCGAAACCGATTTTGTTCCGCTCCCAAATGAAAGACGACGCGAAGAAAATAGCCACCATGACTGACATTACTGACATGCATGACGTTCATGACCGCACCATCAAAGCTCTTTTGCTTGTAAATGGCAAGGGCAAGCGCATGTTTGAGATGGGTTTGGTTTCCAAAGACGATTGGTTGGCCAACTTTGTCTTGAATCATTTCGATCGAAACGAATTCATCAATCTCGAATCGGACAAAACCAAGCTTCTCTTGGATTTTGTCGCTACTCTGTGTGTGGATCCGGAACTCTTGTCTTTTCCGCCGGATTTCGACCCGTCGGCCACTTATATTTTAACCGTGGAAATTGACTGGAAAAGAATATTTGCAAACTATTTCAAATACTCTTCATATTTTCTGACTCTTGTGAGAGAATACTTCTTAAAAAATAAACTGAAATTATTTTTTTTCGTGATATACGGAATAAACGTAAATCCGAGCGAAAAAGAACAAGAAATCGCTTCTCGAATTTCCTCCGACTTGCTTACCGTAAGAATCATCTATCTCAGCCAAACGGACAGGAAACAGCTTCTTGAATCGGTTCACGAAAAACTCGAAAAAGGACAGTTGCCTGAAAATTTGGACATTGTCAGGCTCGCTTACCTTCCCGCTTTAACCGATAAACTCAACAAAGCCAAAAACCCTGGAGCCGCGAACAAAGAAAACGAAAAAATATTCTGTCCGTCGGCATTTCAAGATATGCTTATTTGCGTAAAAATCGCAAACAAATTCAAAGACATCGCCGATAACGTTTCCACTCTTTTCCATAAGGCAATTACCTTGCTGCATTGGAATAGACTCACCGAGAGCCAAAAGGAAAGCATCGCAAAGGAGAGTCAACTCATGAAAGAATATGCTGAAACTTTTTACGAATGGATGGACAGGACCGTCAACGAAGCGCGCTTAGAGGCCAAGAAAGAGGCCAAGAAAGAGGCCGAGAAAGAGGCCGAGAAAA
>JAITKT010000105.1 GCA_031278225.1 Deltaproteobacteria bacterium | reverse complement strand
CTCATGGTCCTTCTGACCCTCCTGGCCGTCAACACCTTCGCCTGCTCCACGGGACGGGTCCTCAAGATGTTCGGGCAGTGCGATCGGAACCGGAACAAGTTCCGTTTCTTTTTGAACTTCGGTCCCCACGTGATGCATTACGCGGTTCTCGTAATCCTCCTCGGCTACCTCGGGAGTTACGCCCTCTCGGTCGCCATGCCGGGAAGGTCTCTCGCCCCCGGGGGACTTCCCATGAAGCTTCCCGGGGGACTGGGGGAGGTGAGGCTGGAGAAGCTGAATCCCGAGGTTTACGAGGGAAAGAGACTCGCCTTTTTCGAAAACTGGTACCTGGACCCCGGCTACGACCTCATTCACACGGATCCGAAAGGGAAGGAGACCAGAAAGAGATTCGCCTACAGCAGGTCCCCCTCCTTCGCCGGCTACCGTTTTTACCTCTACGACTTCTACCCCAAGAGAAGCACGGGAGGGAGCATGGGACTCAATTACACCAAGATTTCCATAAGAAAGGACCCCTCCTCCCTTGTTTACGTGGGGGGACTGGCCCTCTTTTTCCTGGGGCTTCTGATGTACGCGGCCGACATCTTCCTCAAGTGGCGGAGAAGAAGGGAGCCCGCGGTCGCCGGCCCGGGAGCGGGAGATGACCGGGGCCACGACGCCCCGGCCCCCGGATCCGACCCCCTCGCGGATTCGGTCGATCCCACGGCCCCCGTCCCCGAAAAGAGAAAAGAGGCCGGGACCGGCGCCTGAGGGTCGGTCGCCGGGCGGTCGCCGGGCGGTCGGACCAAAGAAGCCGTTTTCTCCCGCTTTCGAGGATTGGCGCGGACGCTTGAAAACACCGGCCCTCGCGCCCTCTTGCTTAAAACCCCGCTTCCGCGTTACACTTCACGACACGCTTTTCGACATGCCCACTCCGTTCTCACTCCTCGCCCAAGCTCACTCCGCTCGCGTTTCGACCTCACTCCTCCCTTGTTTCGCCCTCACTCCGCCCTGATTTTGTCCTCACTCCGGTCTGATTTCGCCCTCGCCGCGTTTTCGTTCCGTCCCGGCCGCGTTCCGTTCGGTCGCGGACCCGTTCGCCTTCGTTTTTCGGCCGCGGTCGATTCGGAGGGGAAGGGGGGGCGGACCCTCAATCTTTTTCGAAAAGACCCTTTGCCCGGGGAGGCCAAGGGGGTTTTTCGAAAGGATTCGATTCCCGAGAGGTTCATTCAAGGTGTCGTCGAAGATTTCGAAGGATCGGGCGGACAATCACCCTCGGCGCGGGGACTTGCGCGCGCGCCGTTCGGACAAAGGTCAATTTATGCGCGAACGTTTGATTCCGACGCTTTTGGCGGTGGCGGCCCTGGTCGTCCTGTCCGGTTGCCGGGGGGAGACCAGCGCCTCGGCGGAAAGAATAGAACTCACGGACGAGTACGTGAACCCGGAAAACACCTTCGCGGGGGACGCCGGGGCGAGGTTTCTGAACCTCGGGGAGTATTCCATCGTGAGGAAGGCGGGTTACGTCGAGGTCCACGACGGGGCCGGAAGGACACTGGCTTTGGTCCCCCGGGGCGCGACTCCCCCGGAGGGTTACGAGCCCTCGATGATAATCCCCATGCCCGTGGAGAGGGTCGCGGTGTACAGCAATTTCGACGTGGCGATGCTCCATGTCTTGGGGAGGGACGAGGCCATCGTGGCCTTGACGGCCCCGGAGGACAAGTGGCACGTGGACTACGTCAAAAAGGGCTACGAAGAGGGAAGGATAACCTACGTCGGGGAGCCGGGGTCCATCGACTACGAAAGGCTCAAGACCGCGCATCCCGACATGGTCATGACCTGGGACCCCAGCATAGTCCCCATGATGGACAGCCTGGGGATCCCGGTCCTCGTGACTTCCACCCCGGTCGCGACCTGCCTCTCGACCCAGATAAGGTTCGTGGAGTTTCTGGCCCCCTTCTTCGGGGAGGAGGAAAAGGCCCGGGCCTTCTACCAAAGGGTCAAGGGGGCCCTCGAGGGGATAAGGGCCAAGACCGCGGGACTTCCCAAACCCAAGGCCATGTGGGGGGACATCTACGAGAAGAGGGTTCTGGTGGAGCCGGGGAACGCCTGGGTCGCGGAGCTCATAGGGCTCGCCCAGAGCGACTACCTCTTCGACGACGTCTACGGGACATCCTGCATAGAGGTTTCCATAGAGAGGTTTCTCTACAGCGGGAGCGACGCGGACCTGTACTTCACCTACCGCTCCGTGGGGAAGTCCATGTACTCCAAGGAAGGGCTTTTGAGAATAAATCCCCTTCTCGCGGGTCTGAAACCCCTGACCCCGGCGGGGAAGTCCTTCGCGCCCCTGCCCCATTACAGCCAGTCGGCGGATCGCCTGGACGACCTTCTGATTGAAATTTCGGCCATTTTGCATCCGGAGGCCTACCCCGGACACGAACTCGAATATTTCACGGAGCTGCCCGACACGGACGCGCAGGCGGCCGCGAAACTCAAGGAGAGAGAGAAAGATGGAAGCGGATCTCGTTCTTCGTGACCAAACCCTCGTCCGGAGAGCCTCCCAAAGGAGACACATGGTGTTCGTCTTTCTGGGGGTCGCGGTTTTGGTCCTCTGCGCCGTGAATCTCGCGGTGGGTTCCATATCCTACCCTTTGGGTGACATCCTCCACGTTCTCGCGAACCCCGGGGAAAAGAGCGACCTGCAGTTCATCGTCTGGAAGCTCAGGCTCCCGAGGACCCTCGCCTGCGTCATGGGGGGGGCCTACCTCGCCGCCTCGGGCTTGCTTCTGCAGGTCTATTTCCGGAATCCCATCGTGGGTCCCTTCATCCTCGGGATCTCCTCCGGCGCGACCCTGACGGTTTCGGTCGTGATGCTCACGGCCGTGGGCCTCAAGTACACCTACATGATTCCCTTTTTGACCACCCTCGCGGGCATGGTGGGGGCCTACGGGGTGATGGTCCTGGTCGTCGCGATCGCCGCCAAGGTCCGGGGCGGGGCCACGCTTCTCATCGTGGGCCTCATGATGGGTTACATCTGTTCCTCCGTCACCTCCATTCTCACCGCCCTCGCGGAAAAGGAGCGCATCAAGGGTTTCGTCCTCTGGGGCATGGGGAGCTTTTCCGGCTTCAAGTGGATCGAAATCTCCATCCTCTTCGCGGTGGGGGGCCTTCTGGTTTTGGCGGTCTATCTCCTCTCCAAACCCCTGAACGCCTTCCTCTTGGGCGAGGAGTACGCCGCCAGCATGGGGGTTTCCATAAGGCGCTTCAGGCTCTTCATCCTCCTCGCGGCTTCGAGTCTGGCCGGTCTCGTGACCGCCATGGCGGGCCCCGTGGCCTTCGTGGGTTTGGCCGTTCCCCACATGGCGAGGCTCTCCTTCCGGACCTCCGACAACCGGGTCCTCGTTCCCGGGGCCTGCCTCATGGGCGCCATAGTCACGAGCCTGTGCGACCTCATCGCCCGAATGTGGCTCTCCCCGGTGGAGCTCCCCATAAGCGCCATAACGGCCTTTTTCGGGGCCCCGATCGTGATAGCGCTTCTTCTCAAGAGGGGGGTGAAACTGTGAGCGAATCCCCCATCCTGGAACTCCGGGGAGTTTCCGTGGGCTACAAAAAGCCCATCTTGAAAGATCTGACCTTTTCCGCGGGGAGGGGGGCCTTCATCTCGATCCTGGGGCCCAACGGGGTGGGGAAAACCACCCTCCTCCGGGCCATCAGCCGCCACATCCCCGCCCTCTCGGGTTCCGTGAAAATCGACGGGAGGGAGCACACGACCATCAAGATCTCCGAGCTCGCGAAGATCCTCTCCGTGGTCATGACCGACAAGGCCGCGCCCCCCCTCCTCTCGGTTTTGGAGTTCGCGGCCCTCGGGCGCCATCCCCACACCGGTTTCATGGGAAAACTCACGGCCCGGGACCGGGAGGTCGTGACCGAGGCTTTGGTCGCGGTGCGGGCCCAGGACCTCGTCGAACGCTTCATAGACCAGCTCTCCGACGGGGAGCGCCAGAAGGTCGTGCTCGCCCGGGCCCTGGCCCAGGAGCCGAGGCTGATGCTTCTCGACGAACCCACGGCCCACCTGGACCTGAAACACCGGGTGGAGGTCATGGGAATCCTCCGGGGCCTCTGCCGCACCCGACAACTCACGGTCCTCGCCGCCATCCACGACGTGGACGTGGCCTCCAAGGTCTCGGACCTCGTCCTGACGCTCAAAAACGGAACCCTCTCGGCCGTCGGGCGCCCGGAGGACATCCTCACCGCGGACGCCGTCTCGGAACTCTACGACTTCGACAAGGCCGGCTTCTCCAGCCGCCTCGGGGGGATAGAGATCAGGGGCGACGGGGACGCCGGCAAAGCCTTCGTCGTCGCGGGAAAGGACCGGGGGACCCTCGCCTTCCGCTACCTCTCCAAGAAGGGTCATTCCCTCTCCGTCGGGATCCTCGAGAAAAGCGACCTCGACGCCTACGTCGCGGGCGCCCTGAACGCCATGGTCCATCTCTTCGACCCCGACACCGACGACCCCGACGTGGTTCTCGCCAAGGCAATCTCCGACCTCGAGGACGCGAACCTCCTCGTGGACGCCCTTCCCGGGACCCCCTGGGGGACGAGGGAAGAGCTCGGGAAAAAGATCGTCGAAACCGCCCGGGCCAAAGGCATCCCCGTCATAACCCTCGGCCCCGACGGGGACTTCTCCCCCCTCGCCCGGCACTTCGAGGAGGGGGACAAGATCTCCCTGCTCAAGGCCGGCTGAAGCCCTCCCCGGCATCGGTTTTTTCACCCCGGGGTCGCGGTTCATTGACGCTTTTCCTCCCCGACGGAGCCCCCGGCGCCCGGCGGGGAGCCCCCGGGCCCCGCGCGCCCGGCGGGGCGGCCGGCGAAGGGCCCCCCCCGGCCCCGTTTTTTCCCCCCGGGGTCGCGGTTCATTGACGCTTTTCCTCCCCGACGGACCTGCTCGTCAGGCGGGG
>JAITKT010000126.1 GCA_031278225.1 Deltaproteobacteria bacterium | reverse complement strand
GTCGAATCCCGTTTCCGAATTCAATGTCGCGATTCTCGACGAAAAAGAAATCGCCTCCGAAATCGAGGGATTCGCGCGCTAATCGCGACGTCATTTCCCCAAAGCCGCCGACGGTAAGTCGCGCCAGCGGCCATCGGGACGGCGCGCGGCATGGATGCGCCGCCGGAAGTCATGGGGGTTCGCGAACCCGAAACGACCGACGATTGGATTCGCGAAGCTCGCGGGGAGATCCGCGAAAACCGCGAAAACGAGTCGCCGCGGGAATTTCGCGACAGCGTCGGCGGACGCGGACAAGAGCTTTCCAAACGACGCGGTTTTTTTCGGGCGCTTCCGTCGAACGCCGAAAGACCGGGGCGATTGAGCCTCGCGCGGGGAAGCGCTCGCGGCCCGAGCGGCTCAGGTCGTCGGTTTTTCCTTTCTCCAGCGGTTCAGTTCCTCGTCCAGTTGGACCACGTTTATGGGCTTGGAGATGAAGGAGCTGAAACCGTTTTCCAGAAACATCTCTTTGCTTCCGGCCACGGCGTTGGCGGTCAGGGCTATGATGGGAACTTTTTTCGAGTACTCGGAGGAGAGATCCGTGCGGATTATGTGGGTCGCCTCGACCCCGTCCATGACGGGCATCATGTGGTCCATGAAAATGATGTCGTACTTTTCGGAATCCGGGCCGTCTTCCACTTCCTTGACTTTTTCTATGGCCTCGAGGCCGGAAAGGGCCGTGTCTATCTTCAGGCCGTAGTTTTTGAGCAAACCCTTGGCGACGAGGATGTTGACGTCCAGGTCGTCCACTATGAGAACCTTCCCGCCGGGGATCTTCGACCTCACGAAATCCTTTTTCGAGTGGCTCTTTTTTCTGTTGACGCCGGTGTAGTCGTAGGACATGAGGGAATTCGCGACGTCGGGTCCCAAAACCTCGTTTCCCGCGGTTTTGAAGGGGATCTTGACCGTGAACGCGCTTCCGACGCCGTGTTTGCTTTCGACCGAGATGCTTCCGTCCAGGAGGTCCAGAAGCCTTTTGGTTATGGAGAGCCCGAGACCGGTTCCCTCGATGTGTCTGTTGGCTTTGGCGTCCAGCTGGATGTATTCCCTGAAGAGCCTTTCCAGGTCCGCGGGGTCTATGCCGATGCCGGTGTCGGCGACGGAGAAAACGGCGAGAACGCGGGTGTCCCAGGAGAGTCTCGAAACCTTCATGCTCACGGTTCCCCGTTTCGTGTATTTGAAGGCGTTGGACAAGATGTTCGTGAGAATCTGACTGAGTCTCACCTCGTCACCGTGAAGTTTCGCCGGAAAATTGGCGTCTATCTCCAAAACGAATTTTATGTCCTTCTTCCCGATCCGGACTATGTTTTGGGAGACGAGATCAATCATGAACCTTTCGGTTTCGAAGTCCACGGGGACAATCTCGAAGGCCCCCGCCTCTATCTTGGAAATGTCCAGGATGTCGTTGATGATGGAGAGGAGATTGGTGCCGGAGGTGAAGATTTTTTCGAGGTCCGAGCGGGTTTCGTCGTTCAGATTCTTTTGGAGCTCTATCTCGGAAAGCCCTATTATCGCGTTCAGGGGGGTGCGGATCTCATGGCTCATGTTGGCCAGGAACTGACTCTTGGAGAGATTCGCCGCCTCGGACTGTTTGGCCTTGTTTCGGTAAAGGTGCAGGCCCAAAAGACCGGTCGTGAGGACGGCCAGCATGGCGACCGCGAGGAGAATGGCGGTGGTCCTGACCCTCGTCTGCATCGTCAAAACTATTTCGTCGGGGATGTCCACTCCCGCTATGGCCGTCACCCTCCCTTCCCCGTCGAAGACCGGGGAGAAGGCGGACAGGAGTCCCGCGTAGCCCACGGAGTAGTTTCCAAGACTGGGGGTGTCGGCGTGTCCCTCGAAGGCTTTCAGGGGCGAGGGTTCCACGTCTATGGGTTCGCTCAGTAGGCTCACGGTGTCTTCGGTCAGGTCGTTGTCGATGATGAACTGGGCCATTCCGTCGTCGTTAAGACGCATGTAGTACACGTAAAGGACGTTTATTTCCTCGGCGAACCCGATCAGGCGTTCCTTCAGGGCCGCGTATTCCGGGGTTTCCATGTCCTCGGGGGTTTGGAAGCGTTCCAGCTCGTCGGACGTCGCCAGGGTGGCGGCCAGTCTCGCTTGGGCCACGAGTTTTTCCTCGATGTTGTTTTCCATGAAAGAGGTGACGACGTTCATCAGGGTGATGATGTACACCGAGATGAGAAGCATTATCACCGCGGACACGAAAAACGTCGGCGTGGCGAGATATTCTTTTTTCAGGAAAGACATCCGTTTGTACCTTGATGGCCGCTTTTCAAAACCCGCCGGCGCGGTGGGAAACGTTTTCGAGCCCGGGCGTCCGGCGTTTCGGACCCTGAAAAAAGGGGACTTTCCGGCGCCCGTTTCCGGTCTCGCGTTCGAAAGTCCGGATTTCCGGTGTCTTCGTTTCGGACGAATTTTTCCCTTGAAACATTTCGACGCCCGACGACGCCCTTGGCGCGGGAACCCCGCGGGTCCGCGTCTCCTCCGGTTGAACGAATTATAACGTATTTTGCCGAAATAATCATAGCTTTAAGAATTCCCGCCGGGTTTCCCCCCGGGGACGACCGGTTCCGATTTCGTTCCCCCTTGGAATTTGTCGATCGTTCGTTCGTCCATGATTTTTCTTGACGCCCGCGGTTTTTCCCGTTTTTTTGATCCCGGGATTTCGGACCCGGGTCCCCGGCGTTCGGGTCATCGGCGGTTCCCGAGGGGGTTTATACCGGACGTCTCACCGATGACTCGCGACGCGCGGGGCCGGGTAAAAAAACGAGACCCCGTCTCGCCGACGCCCGGTTCCCGGCCGCCATGGCCGGGTCTTCCCGCCGGGGTTCAGCCGGGTCCACGCCCGGCTTTCACCCGCGGTTTTTGATCGTCAAACCGGTCGCCAGGGCGTCGAAGGCGGTCTTCAACAGGGGAGGGAGATCTTTTTCGGTCGCGAGGTTCATGAGGGAATCCGCGGGTTTCCCCGCGATTTCCGAGGCAATGGTCAAGGCGAGGCTCTCGAAGGCGCCGGGGTCCTTGAGGTTTCCCATTTGAGCGGCGTCGACGAGACTCAGGGCGGACTCGAGGAAGCCCGCGAAACGGGGTTCCAGCATGAGGAGTTTGAGGTCGTTCGCGAGGTCGGGGTAAGAGCCGTCGCCCCGGAACGCGGGACCCAGTTTTTCGACCGCCATCCCTCTTTCGTCCAAGCGGATCCAGACGGGTCTGTTCAAGGCCTTCCCGTTTTGTTTCTTAAGGGCCTCGGTCACTCCCTCGTAAACCGCCCCGGCGATGAGTTCCCCGATCTTCCCGTGACCGCCGACGTAGTCCGTCGGGTTTCCGCGGTCGCCCGGAACGACGATTATGTCATCCGTTCCGGTACCGGTCGCGGGGTTTATCCTCGGGGTCTCGGTGCTCCTGATGTCCATGTCCCACAGGGCCGCCGTCTTGGCCTCGGTTATCACGATCGCGGCGCCCGCGGCCCCGCCGGGAAGGAGGCTCCTGTTGGTGACGACGATGATGTTTATGGTGCCCGGATCGTACCAGCTCCCCTTGTCCCTGGAAGTCCGGAGGGCGTTTCCGTCGGCCCCGGCCGTCACGAAAGCCGTGACCGTGATGTCTTCGTGAGTTTTGGTCTTGACCGCGAGGGCCCTGATGTCGGCCCCGGTGAAGATCATGGAGGTGTTCTCCTTTGTCAGGTTCAGGACCTCGAAGAGGGTCTTTTCGGTCGATTCCCAACCCCCGGCGTGGTGGATGCCCCAGACCGTCGGGGGGGAGCCGCTGTTCCCGACGAAGGTGACCTTCTCCCACCGGCCGTCCCCGGTGCTCACCACGTCCCGGGGACCCCGGAATTCGATTATGAGGCTCCTGTGGACGAAGTCGAACAACCTGTACTCCACCGTTTTGGCGCTTTTGATTTGGGTCAGGTTTTTGTCGACCCGCAAGGGGGTCTCCCCCAAAATCTCGTTCGGTCTCGCGAAGTGTTCGGGCGTCCCGAACTCGCTCGGGTACATGGAGGTCGAAAGCCACCCGACGAAATAACCGACGTGGGCGGAGAGCCTGTTCGCGAGGGTGCAGGGAAAGTAAGAGATCGCGCGGTTTTTGACGGCCGCGACCCGGGAAAAGCCCCGCGTTTTAAAAGCCGCCTCGATGGCCTCCCCGTCTTCCCCGCAGGCGAAGACGAAGTCCGGGTCGAAGCGGGAGAAGTTTTCGGCCGTGACCGGAACCCGGTCCCCTTCCCCGAAGTCCGGGGGGATCCCCCCCGCGGCCCTGACGAAGGAGGCGTCGAGGGAGTTCTTTCCCCCCGTGAAGAGCCCGTTTTCGCCCGCCCTGAGGCGCATGGCCTTGCGCCTTTGTTCCGGGGCCAGGGTGGCGACCTTGAGGGCGATGGTTTCCAAGAGCTCGTCGCTCTCCGCGAGAGCCGCCGCGGCTTCCTTTTTCTTCCCGAAGATCTCCCCGAAGGCGATCATCCTTTTCCTCGCCGATTCGATGTCCCCGGGATTCTCGTAAACGAGGATTTTGTGCCGGTTTTTGCCTCTCGCGGCGAGGGCGTCGGCTCTCTGGGCCGGGGACGCGATGACGAGGTCGGGTTTCAAGGCGTTCACCCTGTCGTAATCGGGTTTCGCGGCCGGTCCCGTCGCGGGGACCCCGACCAGGCACTCGAAATAGGTGTCGTCCATGGTTATCCCCGCGAGCGCCTTCCCGGCCCCGATCCCGCAGATGAGCTCGGTCGCGCCCGGGGAAAGGGATACCACCCTCTTGGGCGGGGACGGGAAATTCAGCTTTTCGCCCGCGTCGTCCGTGAAGGAGGCGGCCGCGAGGACGGACGCGGAGGCCAGGGAGAGCGCCGCGGCGAGGGCCATGAGGGCGGGGAAGGCGAAAAGACGGGAACGGACGCGGGATTTCGGGGAAATATCCTTTGGCATTTGGGTCGGGGCCTCCGGGTGGTTTTTGGCGCGGGGCGCGGGGCGACGATTCGTCGGTTCGCGGGTTTCGCGGTTCATTGGAAGTTGTACTTGGTCCCGAGGTGGAAGACCCGCGGGGGGGCGAGGAGTCCGTCGACGTAGTAATACTCTTTGTCGAAGATGTTGGTGCCGTCGAAGAAAATCACGAGGTTTCCGAAGCTTTTTTCCGCCCGGAGGCCGAAGAGGGTTCTCGGGGCGAGGGTCGCGGTATTCATTCTGTCCGTGTAGCTTTTGCTCTCGCCGTCGGCCTTCAGGGTGAGGGAAAAGGTGTCGCCCGCGCGGAAGGTGAGTTCGGCCAGAACGGAGTGCCGGGGCCGGCTCGTCAGGAATTTTCCGATGTCTTTGTCCCTCGCGTCGAGGAAGGTGTAGCCGACTTTCAACTCGACGGGCTTTCCGATTTTCGCGACAAAGCCCGCGTCGAAGCCTTGGTAAACGGTCGAGCCGAGGTTTTCGTACCTCCCGATTCCCGAATCGACGGGTCTCACGTAGGAGATGCGGCCCTTGAGCCGGTTGTGGAAGAGGGTCAGGTTCAGGGTGAGAAAATCGAAGGGGAACCAGTCGAGGCCGAGGCTTTGGTTCAAGCCCTTTTCCGGGCCGAGACCGGGGTTGGGGTCCGTGGAGGCGGAGCGGCCGAAGCGCTGCTGAAACGAGGGAAGGTTGGCCCCGAGGCTTATCTTGTAAAGGGCCCGGAACTTGGGGTTTCCGTAACCGACGCTGAACTCGGGGTTGAAGGTGTTTTCGAAGGCCGAGTTCAGGTTCGCGCGGATCCCCGCCTTGAGGGTCAGGGGAAAGGAGGGGGTCTCGACGCTTTGGGCGGCGAGGAAGTGGAAGGAGGATTCGGAGTGTTTCCCGAACTCGCTCGAGTCGGCCGAGATTCCCCGGTAGCCGAGGCCCAGGGTCAGGGTGCCCGGACCCAGGGGTCTTTCGTTCGAGAGGGAGTCCCCGTATTCCGAGACCGTG
>JAITKT010000118.1 GCA_031278225.1 Deltaproteobacteria bacterium | reverse complement strand
AGCCCGCGCCCGTTCGGACGGCGTCGGGAAAGAGCCGACGGGTTTTCGGCAAGATTCGCGCGACATCGGACAAGCGGACGCCCGCGGGACGGTCGGTCCGCCCGGCCCGGGCCCCCGCGTTCGGGGGGTCGTTGGATTCACGGGGCCGCTCGGAATTCCGGGGCCGCCAGGATTCCCGGGGTTGTCAGATTCCCGGGGCGGCTGGTTGGGCCGAGGCCGCCGGGGCGGAAACCGGGGCCGGGGCCGCGGCCGGGGGCGGTGAAGCCGCGGGTGAGCCCGCGGGCGCCGCGCCGGGGGTTCCGGCGGGGGTCGCTCCGGCCCCGGTCAAATCGGTCGGGGTCGCGGCGGCGTCCGCGGTCCCCTTTTGGACGTTGGTGACGAGGGTCACCCGGGCGAAACCCGCCTGACCCAGTTCGCTCATGAGGTCCATCATGCGCCCGTACTTGACCTCACCGTCGCCCCGGACGAAGACCTCTCCCGATTCCGAGGCCACGGCGAGCTCCCGGAAGACGGCCTTGCGGGTGTCCGCGGTCACCTCTTCCTTGTCGACGTAGATCTTGCTCTGGGCGTCGAGACTCACGATCAGGGGCTTGTCGGGCCTCTGCATGGGGACGCCGGTGGTCTTGGGAAGGTTTATCTTCACTCCCCCCATCATGAGGGGAGCCGTGACCATGAAGATGATCAAAAGGACGAGCATGACGTCTATGAAAGGCGTCACGTTGATGTCGGCGATGGCCCCGCCGTCGTCGTCGCGGTCCTGGTTGGAGCTCATGGACATGTGGAATCACCCGCCGGCCGAATCCGGTCTTCCCCTTTTTCCCCGAAAAGCCATCCCCCGGTGACCCTCGGGGACCCCGGGGGGACAATCGGGCGCGGGGAAAAACGGATTCGCTTGTTTTCGCGGGGGTTCTTGGGAACAAACCCCCTTTTACGGTTTTCTCAGACCTTGGACAGGTAAGGGGCCGCCGGTCTGGAGGCCCCGCGCTCGAAATAAATGCGCGCCAAGGCGTTTCCGAGAATGCTTATGCCCGCCCCGGCCTCTTTGGTGAGTTTCCGGAGGGTGGCGTTTATCTTGTTGTAGGCGATGACGGCGGGGATGGCCGCCACGAGACCCATGGCCGTGGCGAAGAGGGCCTCCGCGATTCCCGGGGCCACGACCGCCAGGGTGGTCTCGCCCGTCGCCGCTATGCCTATGAAACTGTGCATGATCCCCCAGACCGTTCCGAAGAGCCCTATGAAGGGACAGGTGGAACCCACGGTGGCCAATAAGGTTATGCGGGCCTCGAGCCGGTAGACCCGGCTGGAAAGGGCCCCCCTCATGGTGATCTCGGTCCTCTCCCTGTAATCGGCCCTGGTCTCGCCCCCGGCCACGTCCATGCTTTCCTTTATCCCGGACTCGACTATCTGTTGGGTGAAGGAGGGGAATTCCTCGGGGTCCACGACGTTGGTTATCAGGGAGGCCTGCCTCTTGAATTTGAGGACGGCCTTGCTGGCCTTCCTCAAGAGCATGGCCTTCTCGAGGATCACGACCCAGGTGGCTATCGAAGCTATGAGAAGGATGACCATGACGCCCTGGACCACCGGGTCGGCGTGGAGAAACATTTCCTTAATCGAATAGTTGTCCAATTTTACGTACCCTGAATTGTCTGGTTGTGATTGTTCGAGGGAAACGTTCTCGGAAGCTTTCCCGAAACATTCCCGGAACATGGGGTTCGAACCCCGAAAACGTCGGGACAAAAAAATGCCCGGAATCACGATTTCGGGTGATCCGGGACGCCCATGGATCCGGGAAAAAGCTCGATGCCCGCCCGTTCCCCAAGCGAAAGCACGACATCACCGCAGGCAGGTCTTCTGACTCTTCCCGACAAGCCCCGGGTCTTCCCGATCCTCCGTCCCCCGCGCGAAATCGCGGGGAATTTCGAGATCAGTGACCGTCATGGGCGGGCGTTGTCGTCCGGATACGTCCGGCTACGGAAACACAGCGATGGGCTCGTCCCCGATTCTCACGGGATTCCCAATTAAGCCTTCATGGCGCCTACAGGTCATATATTATAGTCCCGGCCCGTTTTTCATGTCAAGGCGATCTTTTCAAATCCGAAACCCGCGGGGGCCCTTACCCGAAGCGTCCGAATCCCCGGACGAAAGCCGCGTTTCGCGGGGGCCGCGGAAGGATTCGGGAAAGGCTCGCGGACGAGTCGGCGGGAAATTTTCCCAAAAAAAAGGGCGAAACGGTCGTTCGCGAGGGGCCGCCGGCGGCGGGAGGGGACAAAAATCGCGACAATGAAAAAATTGACGAATAATTTAACGTAATGTGTTTGATTTTAGATACAACTGTCGGTAAATTTTTTAAAAGATCGGCGTGCGGGAGAGGGTGTTTTCAGGGGTGACGCGACGGAAAAAGACGCGGTTTCGGGAAAAACGGGGTCCCCCGAAGAAGGGAGACGGAAGACGGGAAGCGGGAAACGGGAAGAGGCAAACGGGAAGCGGGAAACGAAAGGGGTCAAAACCTTGGAGTCATTATAGGGATTCGAGCCGGAAAAAGCGATAGACGAAAAAATGATAACGATCAAAACGATGAAAATCAAGGGGGTCGAATCGACGGACCGAAAAGGTTCCCCGACTCCCGCGGGGGTCGTTCGCCGGGGCGGTTCGGAAGAAGCGGCCGAAAAATCGGGCGTTGGTTTCGTAAAATCCCGGGGGCGGAACGCCGTGTTTTAAAATATTTTTGAGGCGAAGACTTTTCGGGAGGCGAAAGAAATCGTTTCGCCGAAGAAAATTCGGAGGATTCGTCTTTCGCGCGAACGTTCGTCAATAAATGCGAAACCCGCCGGCCGGTTTGTCGGAATGGCGGCTTTGAAACCATGGTCGGAATTTCAAGGGAAAAAAAGATTCGGGAAGTTTCGAATGACGGATTGAATCTTGAAAACTGTCCCGAAACCGCGGGCGAATCCGTAAAATGACGGGGGGCTCCCCAAGGTTTTTTCCGCGGGAGCTCGTCACCTCGCCGCGCCCGGGGGCGACCATGACCCGGACGCGATGATCCGGCCGTAACGACCCGGCCGCGATGACCCGGCCGCGCGCGGGAAGCCCGGGGAAGTTCCGGCCCCCGCGACCCGCGAGGGGTTATTTTTCGGGTTTCGCCCCCGCGGCGAAGACTAAAGACCCAAACCCCACCCGAAGGGCGCCGCCCAGAGCCAGGCGCTCGCGAAGTAGAGGAGGGCGGCGAGGACGAGGCAGAAAAAGGTCCCGAACTTGACTAGGTTTTGGGCGTCGATGACCTTGCTCGAGGTGGCCACGGCTCCCCCGCCGTTCAGGGTGGGTTTCACGACCTCTTTCCCGTGATACAGGGAGGTTCCCCCCAGGTAAACGCCCAGGGCGCCCGCCATGGCGGCCTCGGTCTGGCCGGAGTTGGGGCTCGTGTGGAACCTCCCCTCCTTGATCCAGAGACTGAAGGCCATCTTGAAGTCCTTACGGAGGAAAAAGCCCGCGATTATCAGGAAGACGGCGGCCAAACGGGAGGGGACGTAGTTCAAAACGTCGTCCATCCTCGCCGAAACCCGTCCCAGATAGAGGTATTTCTCGTTTTTGTAACCCACCATGCTGTCCAGGGTGTTGGTGGCCTTGTAGATCCCAGCGCCCAAGGGGCCCGCGAGGGCGAGGTAGAAGAAGGGGGCCACGAGACCGTCGGAGAAGTTTTCGGCGAGGGTCTCTATCTCGGCCCGCCTTATGGCCGCCTCGTCGAGGTCCGCGGTTTCCCGTCCCACTATCCAGGAAAGGGCCCGTCTCGCCCCCTCCAGGTCGCCCCGGTTCAGGTGCCGTTCCACCCTTTGGGTGTGCCTTATGAGATCCCGGAGACAGACGGCGGAAAAGACGAGATAGGTCGCCATCAGCATCCACAGGGGACGGAGGTGTTCGGCGGCGAAACGGAGCATGAACCAGACCGCGGTTCCCGAGGCGGAAACGACGATTAACCAGAGAAAGGCCCCCGCTATCACGAACGACGAGGGTTTCGCGGTTTTGAGGCGGGCCAGGGTCTCGCGGAGGAGTTTTTCCAGAAAGGTTATGAGTTTTCCTATCAGACGAACCGGGTGGGGCCAGGACTGGGGGTCGCCGATTATCCAATCAATCAAAAAGGCGAGTATGGTCACGACGGTGACCGTTTCGAAATTGGAAGGGCTAATCATGTGAAAACCAATCGGATGAAAATGTGGACACG
>JAITKT010000395.1 GCA_031278225.1 Deltaproteobacteria bacterium | reverse complement strand
AGGATCGGGAAACACGCGGAACGGGTCGCGGGACTCGGAAAGACCCCGGAACCCGGACGCCCGTAGGCTTTGAGGGACCGGACCGCCGGGTTCGGGAAGACGCCGCGGGCGGGGTCGCGGGAACGACCTTTTTTCTTCGAAAATCGCGGGGCGGCATGACGCGCCGGCGGGAGGCGACCCCGCGGCGAAACGCCTTGAAATCACCGACTTCGCTTTCAAGTCCGCCCGGGCCCGACTACCCGACATGTCGGACGCCGGGGAGTTCGGAAGAACGTAATCGCGTCGTTGGCCGCGGACGGAAGACACGACGCCTCCGAGACGGGCCGCGCGTTGAAAACGGGAGCGAGGACGGTCTTTGACGCCATCGGGAAAGTCTCCGAACCGGAGAAACGTCCGGCCGGGGAGCGGGGAGGCCGCGGGTCATCTTATCTGACCCCCGGGGAAGAGACCGCGTTCCTTGATGACTTCGGGGAAAAAGCGCGCGAGGGGCAAGTCTTTCCGTTCCGGAACTTCACAAGGCTTTCATGGCCAAAATCGGGAAAAAAGCGCCTCCCTCAACCGTTCACGGATTGCTTCGTCGCGACGGGCGGGGAAAGGCGAAGCCGGACACCCGTCTCCCCGCGGCCGACGCGAAAGAACGGGGGAATTTCGACGAAAAACGCCAAAAAATTCGATTGGCGCGAGCTTGTTCGAAAAGCTTCCGAAATCTTCCCGCTTTGTTCGCTTTCCCGGATGAAGCCGGCTCGGGAAAGCTTTCCGTTCGGGCTTGCCCCGCGGGTCGCCCGATACGGACAAGGTCGCTCCGGGCGGCGCGTCGATCTATTAATCGGGGTCGGCCGCCATCACGGTCGGTCCCGAGGGGCACCGAACCGAAGACGCGCGGGTTCGCGCCCGGTAGCGCCGGAGTCCTTTCCCGTCGAAACCCGTTCGGACGGAAAGCGATTGGGAACGCGATTTCAGGAACCGTTTTCGAGAACCCGGGAGCCGCGTCACTCGCAGGGGGGGAGCCGGCTCCACAGAATCATCATCTTGAGGACCGTCTCATCGTCGACTTGGAGCTCCGGCACTTTCGGCGGTCCGCCGGATTCGGCGAATCCTTCGGAGAAAGACCGGCGCCACCGCGAGGTCGCGAAAAAGGCGCGTTCGGCCATCGCGACGGCCTTGGCCATGGGCTTCCGCGACCACTCTCCGTTTTGAAGCTCGTTGGCGTAGACCGACACGTTCCCGAGACGGTCGATCGTCACGCGGTCGGCCATTTTTCTGCTTTCGACGCGCGCGAGCGTCGTCAACATGCCTTCATAGGCCGCCCGGCGAGCCTCCGCCGGCCTCACGCGCCCGTAACCCCGGAGCTCCTTCTGTTTTTCGCGGCGTCGCTCGACGTGTCGTTCGCTCGAGTTCCAATCGACCGCCAGCGCCCTGACATCGATCTCGTACCCCGCTTTCCGCAGATTCCTCATCGCGGCCGTCACCTTTTTGCCATCGGCCATGGTGTCTTCGATTACGACATTGACGCGCTTGGCCTTGACCTTGGCAAGCGTTTTTTTGATCCATTTCTCCACGGTGTCGTTGGTGAGGAAGGCGGCGGTTTCGTCGTCCTCGATCATCAGCCGATCGTGGAACGGGTGGAAAGAGCGCAAGTCTTCGGCGATGATCTGAACGGCCCCGCCGCGCTCGTCCAACTCTTCCGAGGCCGCGTCAACCGCCGCCGTCTTGCCCGCTCCCGGCTGTCCGCCGATGAAGACGGCTACCGGTCGGTCGACTTGTTCCGGCTTCGAGAAGAGTTGTGGCTTTATGTCCCGCGAGAAGATGATTTGGTGTTCCTTCTCGCTGAGCCGGTACGTCTCGGGATTCGGTCTCACGCCGACCCGCTCGAAATCTTTCCATTGTTCGCGCCAAGCGCGGATGTACCGAGGGAATTCTTCCAGCGTGCGGGCGACCGCCTCGCGGTCATGGACGTGCAGACCGATCATTCTGTCGTACAGCGAAAGATGCGGGCCGTACAGGATTTTCGGCTTCTTCGGGTCGAGTCGCGGATTGGCTCTCGCCTCTCCGATCCGGAAGGACACAATCGCGTGATAATCGGAGATGAGCCCGCGGGCGCACTCGTAGTCAATCGCTTCTTCGCTCGTCCATCGCGTTTTTTTCCCGTCGCCTTCGGGGTGGGTTTGATTTTTGCCCATGTCGGTAAGCTCCTTCGGGAAAAGATGACCATACGGTTCTTATGAGGCAATGCCCGTCTCTTGTCAAGAGCGTTGTCGAAAAATATCGCGGTTTTAACGATTTCACCGGCGTTTCGGAAACGCGGAAAATCCCCGGCCTGTTTTGGAAAACGTCATTGGCGTCGGCGAGCGGATTACCCGCGGCCATGCCCGAAAACGGGATTCGTCGAACCCTTCCGCGGTCTTGTTTGGCTTCGAGCGCCCCGCCGTTTCCGCGACCGCTCGCGAGCGGATCGCGCTCCCGGCTTTCGGGGGCCGGCGTCAAACGGCGCCGCTTTGTCCTTGGCCATTCGGTTCAAGAGCGCCCGCGCGAGAACGGACTCCGTCGGTCCCGACCCCGTCGGAACCGCGTCCGCCCCGGCTTTCGCCCCGTCGTCGACCCGTGTCGCCGGCGTCTTCTCCTCCGCGCTTGAGATGAGTATATTACGCATGAACCAAAAGTCAAGCTTGGTCATGACTGTTTTCGTCAATCGGGCCGGTCGCGTCCCGAGACGTCGCCGCGGGATGAGCGGGCGTCCGGCGAGACGCCGTCGTTCGGCCCTTCGGGACGGTCGGGCGGCGCTTGGGCCCCCTTGTCAATTCCCCGTACCGCGGACGGG
>JAITKT010000384.1 GCA_031278225.1 Deltaproteobacteria bacterium | reverse complement strand
TTTACCCTTCCCCGCTCTCTTTCCCGTTGTCTTTTTCGTTCCCTTTCCCCTTTTCGTTCCCTTTCCCTTCGTCTTTCCCGTTCCCTTCCCCTTTCTCTTCCCCTTCCCCTTCCCCGTCGGCTTTCCGTTTGGGTTTGGTCCTCTTGTTCACCGCCCTCTGAAGCGCCGCGAGGTCGCCCTTTATCCAAATCGGAATGACCCCGGCCGCGCGCTCGAGACTCTCCGTGACCCCGGGCCTCTCGTCGGGCGCGAACGCGGCGAGGACGTGGTCGACGTTGTCGGGACCGAAACCCTCCGGGTCTTTTCGGGGTCTCCCTATGCCGAGCCTCAACCTCGCGAAATCTCTCCCGAGGGCCCTTTCCACGGATTCGACCCCGTTGTGTCCCGCGGAATTCTTTCCCTTGGAGGCCTTTATTTTTCCGACGGGGAGATCCATGTCGTCGTGAATGACGAGAAGGTCGTCCTCTTCTATCTTGTAAAAGGAAACGAGCTCCCTCGCGGCCGTCCCGGAGAGATTCATGTAGGTCGCGGGCCAGGCGAGAATGATCTTCAGTCCCTTGAAATCGGTTTTCACGATCAAACTCGACTTGAAGGTTCGCGGGGATTCGCCCGGACGCTCCTTGCCCAGAAAATGACCAAGCGCCATGAAACCCAAGTTGTGTCTGGTGTTTTCGTATTCTTTCCCGGGATTTCCCAAGCCAATCAGAAGTTTCGTTTTGCTCTCGTCCATGGGCCCGAGCCCCTTTCGCGCGCGTTTTTCGGGCATGATAGCACGGATTCGCCGGGGGGCCTTTCCTTTTTCCGGGGCCCCCCGGCCCCGGAAAAAGGAAAGAGCGGGGGAAACCGAAAAAACTTCCCAACGCGTTCCGGATCGTCCCGAGACGCCCCCGAACTCACCCGATCGCCCCCTCGGGACCCCCCCGGCCACCGGGGCTCCGGGGATTCGCGGATTTCCCGAAAAGAGGCCCGTTTCCCGGTGGACCCCGGGGGAACCCCGGGAACTCACAAGGCACCCGGGTCCCCCTTCCCGTCCGGGCGCGCCAAAAAATATCGTTTACACCGGAAGTTGTGCCATTAATTTGTTGACATCACCACCCGAAGCGTTCGACCATGGCTTTTCAAGGTTCCTTGCAAAAGCCGGCGGCTTCTCTTAAAATGAGTCCGTGCGCCGTCCGGAAAACAAAACGTCGGGCGTTTCGCCCCCGTCCCCGGGGTCGGGGTTTTTTTCCGTTTTTCGGGTTTCAAAGTCGTTTTCGGGAAAAAAGCCGGGGCCCCGAATGTCCGGCGTCAATCCCATCATTCCATTTTTCGGAGAAGTCCCATGAAAAAATACGTTTGCATAGTTTGTGGTTACGAATACGATCCCGCGGCGGGAGATCCGGACAGCGGAATAGCCCCCGGAACGGCCTTCGAGGACATACCCGCGGATTGGGTCTGTCCCGTGTGCGGAGCGGGAAAAGACCAGTTCGAGGTCGTGGAATAACGGTTTCGCCCCCCCTCGGGTCCCGGTCCCCCGGGACCCGAGGGGGGGTTTTCGCCAAAAACATCCGGGAGGGCTTATGATCTATCCATTCAACGCGGTCGAGGCCGTGAAGATCGCCATATCCATCGAGGAGAACGGGCTCAAATTCTACAACGAGGCGGCCAAAAGATTCGCCCCCTCCAAGGTGTCGGATCTGTTCGCGAGGCTCGCCAAGGAGGAGGTGGTCCACGAGACCCTTTTCAAGAAGCTCCTGGAAACCCTTCCGGACAAGGACAAACCCACGGTTTACGATCCCGACAACGAAATGGACCAGTACCTCCGGATGATGGCGGGTCTTCACATCTTCCGTCAGTCCCCGGACGCCGAGGACAAGTTTCTCGAAAGCGTCAAGGACGAGAAGAGCGCCTTGGAGCTCGCCATGTCCTTCGAAAAGGACTCCATCGCCCTTTTCGTCCAGCTCAAGCACTCGGCCTCGGAGTTCGGGGACCGGGTGCCCATCGACAAACTCATCGGCGAGGAGGCCAAACACCTGAGGACCCTCGCCTCCGAATACAACAAACTCTTCGGGTAGGGCTCCCGAGCCCCCCGCCCGGTTTCGCCCCGGAACCGGACCCGCCCCGAACCGACCATCATCGGCCCCCCTTTTCCCGGGCCCGATCGCGCGAGCGCCCTTTGAGGCTTTGACCTTGAAGGGCGCTTTGACTTTGCCGGGAGAACCCCGACCCGAACGCGCCCGATCCGACCGTCCCCCGCGCCGCGGTCCCGAACCCGACCCGGGGCGCGTCGTCCCCGGCCGGGGAAGAACCGGGGAACGCCTCGGGTCCGGAGGGGACGGAACGGGGACCCGGCCGGAGGCCCGGCGCCCCGGGCGCGAAGCGAAACCTTTTGACGGACGCGGCTTTCCGGGCCGCTTTTCTTGTGTTTAAGCTTTTCGTGTAATAAAATTTCATTTGCCCCCCCCGGGACGCCGGAATCCGTTTTCTTCGGCGGAATTTCGGGGGGGCGAAACCGAAATCCGGGGGGACCCGCGCCCGTTCATGATTACGCCTGCGCCCTCGCGGGTCCCGAAAAACCAACACATCCGAACAAAGGACATTTCGAAAAAATGGAACCAATCAAAATAGTCGACAACGTTTACTGGGTGGGGGCGGTGGACTACGACATACGGGATTTCCACGGCTACCTCACGCCCAGGGGCTCCACTTACAACGCCTTTTTGATCGTCGACGACGAGATAACCCTCGTGGACACGGTCAAACACGGCTTCGAGGACGAGCTTCTGTCCAGGATCTCCAAGGTGACGGACCCGAAAAACATAACGAGGGTCATCTCGAACCACGCGGAGATGGACCATTCCGGGTCCCTTCCGGGGGTCATGCGGGCCGTCGGGACCGAAAAACCCGTTTACGCCAGCGCCCTGGGGGTCAAAAACCTGAACGGCCAGTTCAAGGGGGAGGGCTTGAACCTCAAGACCGTCGAAAAGGAGATGAAAATCGGGAAAAACACTCTCCGGTTCCTGGAGACCAGGATGATCCACTGGCCCGACTCCATGTTCACCTTCATGCCGGAGACGGGGATCCTCTTTTCCCAGGACGGCTTCGGGCTCCACCTGGCCTCCGTGGAACGCTTCGACGACGAGGTGCCCGAGACCCTCTTGGAAAAGCTCGCGATAAATTACTTCGCGAACATCCTGACCCCCTACGTGCCCCAGATAGCCAAGCTCCTCGAGACCGCGACGGACCTCATCAAGGACACGAAGATAATCTGCCCGGACCACGGGGTTTTGTGGAGAAAGGACCCGGGCGGGATAGTGTCCCTCTATTCCCGCTGGGTCACCCAAAAACCGAAGAAAAAGGCCGTCGTGGCCTTCGACACCATGTGGCATTCCACGGAGTACATGGCGAGGGAACTCACCGACCGCCTGGGGAGCCTCGGGGTGGACGCCGTTTACCTGAACCTCAAGCACAACCACAGGAGCGAGGTGGCCACGGAAGCTTACGACGCCGCGGCCCTCCTCGTGGGGAGCCCCACCATCAACAACCAGATGTTCCCGTCCGTGGCCGATCTTCTCTGCTACCTGAAGAGCCTGAAGATGAAAAACAAGATCGGGGCCGCCTTCGGCTCCCACGGTTGGAGCGGGGAGGGGGCCAAACTGGTCCAGGCGGAACTGAAGACCATGGGCTACAACCTGCCCGTCGGGGAGGTCCGGGTCCAGTGGGTGCCCCACGAGGACGACCTCGTTCCCCTGAAGGACCTGGCCAAGACCGTGGCGGACGAGATCGACAAGGTCATCGGGGCCTGACCCGCGCAATCCGCGCCCTTGACGCGCGGCCCCGCTTTTCCGTCCGAATGCCTTAAACGTCAATAAGCCCCTTTCCGGAGAGCCGCCGCCCGCCGGAAAGGGGCTTTTTTTCGTCGTTTGAACTCCGGGCCGAGAACTTGAATTTGAGGCCGGAACCCGAAACTTGAGGTCAAAACTTTAAATGTAAGCTTGAAGCCGAAACTTGTCCCGGGGTTCGAGGGTCTTGTTCCCGGTCCCGAAAACCTAGAACTGGTAACCCAAACCGCCCGAGAAACGGTGGGACGCGTAATTGGAGGAAACGTTCAGGTCGTAGTTGGCGTAGAGGTCCAGGGGGCTCATGGTGTCGACCTTCACCCCGAGACCCACCTTGAAATAGTTGGTGAGGGGTCTGGAGGAGACGAGGTCCGTCCGCTCGCCGTTGCCATCGAAGCCGGCGCTCAAAACTCCCTTGGGTTTTTTGGCGAACCAGCTCCAGCCCACCATGAGTTCGGGGGTGGCCACGCTGGTTCCGGCTTGGAGTTCCTTGCTGACCCTCACCTCGAGGGGGATCTCCAGGATGGAGTCCTTGACCTTCCCGTAGGCCATTCCGGGGAAACCGGGTCTGTTGTCCACGCCTTCGGTGAAACCGCTCTGGGAGAATCTCGTGTATCTCATGCCGATTATGGGGGTGATGGACATGGCGGACTCGGTCGTTATGGTCCTTCCTCCCCGGACGGCGAACTGGAAGGTCTTGACCCCGAAGTCCCCTGTCTTGGTGCCCCCGCCCACGAGATCCACGGTAGACTTGTTGTCGGAATAACCGTAGTTGAAACTGCCGTCCAGGAAGGTTCCGGTCTCGAGCGCGTAACTCGCGTAGACCCCCACTCCTCTCGCGTCCACGTCCACTTTCGCCCAGCCGCCGTTGACCGTGAGGGTCCCGAAGGAGAAGGCGGTGGATATTCCCGCGACGAGGCCGGGGACGTCGAAGAATTCATGGTCGAAACCCAGGGCGAAGCCCCCGTTGTTGTACTTGTAGCCGGGAACCCCTCCCTTGTCCTTTTGTCTCGAAAGGGTTCCGAAACCCCCGATCCAGACCCTGTTGAACTCTATCTCCCCCGAACCCGCCGCGGGCGGGGTCAGGGTGGAGACCGCCCTTATGGTGTCGAGACGTCCGAAGACCGCTCCCCCGACCTGCAGGGCCGTCTGGTAGGAGGCCCGGGGGACGTTCAGGAGAAGCTCGCCCGCGAGTTGTCGGAGACCGGCCTCGGCATCGGCGGGATTGGCCTCGAGGGCCGTGAGGATGTTCGTCATGTTTTCGGTGAAGGCTTGGCTCTCCGGGGTGTCGGTCCCTTTGATCTTGTCCAAAAGGAGCGCGACCTTTTTCATGTTGTCGCTCGCGTTTCCGGTCCCCGTCAGGTTTTCCATCACGTCCAGGTATTTCTTCTCTGAGACGACCTTCACCGAGGCGGCCGCGGCGTCGATTTCCAGGGCGTACCAGGTGGACTCGAAGACCGGGGTTTGGGAGAAGGAAGCGAAATCGAAGATCGGGACGTCGTTCGCGAAGTCCGCGGCCGTTCCGTTCAATTCCAGCTTTATGACCCCCGTCGAATTCAGGGCCGTTCCCGTTATCTCGCCGTGGGTCCCGCCGGAACCCTCGATCTTCACGACCGCCTGGTCCGCGAGGGAGAGGTTTCCCGTCCCCAAATCCACCTTGCCCGTCCCGATTTCCAGGGTGCCCCCGGTCAGGACGTTTAAGGAACTCACGTTGGCCGCGAGATCCGTCGAGTTTTGAAAGCTTGCCTTGGAGCCGTTCGCGACCGAGAGGACGGCCGTCGGGGCCGTGACGTCACCCTTGAAAACGACCCCGTTCGGATTGTTGACGTTTATGGCCGAAAGGTTCGCGGCGGTGAGGCCCCCGTCAAACTCGTAAGTCGCGGTCGCCCCCTCGAAACTCAAGGGAGCCGAGCCCCCGACGGTCACGAGTCCCTTGAACGAGTTTTCCCCCCCGAGGGCCCGGAAAAGGGATGTCCCGGAGGTTCCGGCGGTCAGGGCTCCCGCGAAGGTGTTGACCCCGCCGTTTATCTCGAAATCGCCGCTCACCGCGACGGCGGCGTTGAAGACGTTGGTTCCGGCCTCGGCGCCAATCGCGAGATTTCTCGCGCGGACGGAATCGGCCGCCGCGTCGTCCCCGAGGGTGTTCGTTCCCCCGGTCAGGTTCAGGGTTCCGTCGGCGACGAGGACGTTGTTTTTGACTTCGTTCGTTCCGCCGAGGAAATCAATCCGGTTTCCCGAGCCCGGGGTCCCCGTCGCGGACGCCCCGACCCGCGCGGCCTCGACGTTTTGATTCACGGTGTTCGTCCCGCCCGAAAAAACGACCGCGCTCGCCCCCGCGACCGATCCCGCGTTCAGAATCTCGGAGCCGTAAACGTTTTCGACGGTGTTGGTCCCGCCGGCGAAAGTCACGGAGTTTTCCCCCGAGGCGGCCCCCGCGACCCCGGTCGACGAGGTCGATTCGGTTATGACTCCCACCGCTTTTCCGACTATGACGTTGGTGCCGTTTTCGAAGACCACCCGGTTTCCGGCCCCGACGTCGCCCCCGGCCGTGTAAGCCGCGGCGACCGTCCCGGGGGCGGCCGCGACCCCGACGGAGAGAATCGTCCCCTCGCCCGAAACGCTCACGAGATTCCCCCCTCCGACGGTCCCCGCGCCCGCGTTGTAAGCCGCGTAAATCGAGCCCCCGTTCGCGACGAGTCTCGTGGTTCCCCCGGTTATGGTCACGTTGGATCCGGTTCCGACGGTCCCCGCGCCGGCGTTGTAAACCCCGTGAATGCCGTTCTCGAGGGTGTTGGTCCCGCCGGAAATCCTCGCGCTCGACCCGGCGCCGACGTTTCCTACGCCCAGGTTGTAGACCCCGTAAAGGCTTCCGTCGATGTCGTTGGTCCCGCCGTCAAGCGCGACGAAATTCCCGGCCCCGACGTTCCCGCCGTTGTTGTTGAAAAAACCGTAAACGTTCGGCGCGACGACGTTGGTCCCGCCCGAGAAGGTGACGTTGTTCAGGGAGGGCAGTTTGGTCGTGTTCGAGCTGTTGACGAAGGCCCCGTAAACGCCGTTCGCGACGTGATTGGTTCCTTCCCGGAATTCCACGGAATTTCCGTCGCCTATGACGAGAGTCGTTCTGTCGCTCCAGGTCCCGTAGACGTTTTGGACCCGCGAGCCCGCGAGGATCACCTTGTTTTCGCTTATGGACCCCGAGGCGGCGCCCCCGTCCGTTTCCGAGGTGTAAAAAACGCCCGCGCCTATGACGTTCGCGAGCGAATT
>JAITKT010000366.1 GCA_031278225.1 Deltaproteobacteria bacterium | reverse complement strand
CCCCGCGGGGCCCTTCGCGGCGGTTCGCGGCACCTTCGGCGCGTTTTCGGGCCTCCCCGGGGTTTCTTCCGGGACCCCCTCCTCTTCCTTTTTCTCCGCCGCCTCATCCGCCTTTTCTTCGCCGCCCCCCCTCCCCCCTCCCCCCCCACCCCGGCCTTTTCCCCGCCGCGCCTCGCGCCGCCTCGCGCCACCTCTTGACCTCGGGAGGGCAAACCTCTAAAATGGTGAGTTCTTACGATCCGCCCTTGGCGGATCCATCCTCGCCCCTGCCGGAGAAATCCCCCGAGGCCGCGAACCGAGCCGCCATCCCCCGAGGGAGACGCGGGGAGGAAAACCGCGGGTCTCCAAGGGGATTTGTCTTCCGAGGCACGGGGCCAAAATACGTTGTCCGCGAGGAGAGAATTTTGACGCATCCGAGAAGGTACGAAACCTTTATTCTTCTTTCGCCGAACCTTTCCCCGGTGAATCTCGAGTCCTTCAAAATGAAGGTCGAGCAGATCCTGGAGAAGGGCAATTCCAAAATAGTCAATTTCGAGGACTGGGGCCGCAGACAACTGGCCTATCCGGTCCGCAAGGAATTGCACGGCCATTACGTTCTTTACGACTATCAGGCCTTCCCCGCGACGGAGGCCGAGCTCAAGAGAAACCTCAAACTGGACGAGCAGGTCTTCAAGTTCATGACCCTGCTCCTGGATCCCAAGTTCACCGACGCCAAGTACGAGGACGTCAAGGCCAAACTCCTGGCCAAGAGCCAGAAGAAGGAGTCCCCCGACGCCCCGAGGGAAGGGGAGGAAAGCCTATCCGGGACGCCGCCCGAGACGGGCGCGGACGCCGCGACCCCCGAAGGGGGAGAGGCCCCCGCCGCCGCCGCGGCCGGGGGGGAAACCCCCGCGACGCCCGCCCCGGAAACCGCCGCCGCCGAAACGGCGCCCCCGGAGGGAGGTCAAACCGAAACGGCCGCGGCCGAAACGGGCGATTCCCCGGCGGGCGACGCCGAAACGGCACCCCCCGAGGGGGCTCGAACCGGGACGCCCGCGGCCGAAACGGACACCCCCGGGGAGCCCGCGAACGAGGGCGGGGCCGGCGCCAATCCCGGCGGGGAGTGATTTTCCCGGAACACCTCACGAAACCCCCCGGCGGGCGCCGGAAGGAGGGAAACCATGGCTTACGACAATCAGGGCGGGGATGACAAGAACTTCCGCCGCGGACGCAACAAAAAGAAACCCTTTCACAGGAGAAGGATGTGCCGTTGCTGCGTGGACCACGTGAACACCGTGGACTACAAGGACGTCGCCGCGCTCCGGGTCTACGTGACCGAAAGGGGCAAGATAAACCCGAGGCGCATCAACGGCAACTGCGCCAAGCACCAGAGACTCATCACGAAAAGCATCATACGGGCCCGCCACATGGCCCTGCTTCCCTACACGGCCATGGTCTCGGGACCGGGTTCCCGCGAGGGCTGAACCGCCAAGGAGCGAACCTACCGATGGAAATAATATTGACACAGGACGTGGCCAACCTGGGACTGACGGGACAGGTCATGAAGGTCTCCGAGGGATACGCGAGGAACTACCTCCTTCCCGGGAAAAGGGCCCTTAAGGCCACCCCCAACAACCTGCGCGCCCTCGCGAAACAGAGGGAAGAGTTCGAGAAAAGAACCCGCGAGACCAAAGACCTCGCCCTGGACCTCAAGAAGAAACTCTCCTCCCTGACCCTCACCATATTCCGCAAGTCCGCGGACAGGGGCAAACTCTACGGGGCCGTGACCCCCCAGGACATCGCCGACGCGGCTCAGGCCGAAGGCTTCGCCCTGGACAAGAGGCGCCTGAAAATAGCCGAGCCCGTGAAATTGCTCGGCGATTACGAGATAGGCATCCGTCTCCACCCCGAGGTGACGGCTTCCTTCAAGCTCAAAGTGGTCAAGGAACCGGAGCCCGAGCCCCCGGCCCCCGCCCCGGAAACCAAGACCGACGGCAAGGCCCGCAAGTCCAGACGCTCCGGCGAGCCCCGGGGACAGGCCCCCAAACCCGCCAAGGAAGCCTCCGCCAAGGAAGCCTCCGCCAGGGAAGCCCCCGCGAAGGAAGCCCCCGCGACCGAAACGCCCGCGCCTCAGGCCGCGGAAACGCCCGCGGCGGCCGCCCCCGCGACCGAATCGGCCCCCGAGACCGCCCCCGCGGAATCCGCCCCGGAAACGATTCCGGAAACGACCGCGGAAACGACCCCCGAAAGCGCCGCGGACGGCGCCCCGCCAACGACTGCGACCGAAGGGAACTGAGGCCGGGGCCCGAGGGAAAAACCCGCCCCGGGGAACCCCCAAGGGGCGCGCGTCGCGCCCCCGGGGGGTTCCCCGAGGCCTTCGAAACGCGGGGGAGACGTGGCTTTTTCGAAAAAGAAAGCGCGTCGCCCGCCCCCGCCCCCCGGAAAGGAGAAAGGATTGGACCGGAACATTGATCTTTTCATCCTTTGGCAAAGGATCGAGGAGCTCCTCGCGACCCAGGATCCCGAGTCCGGCTGGCTGAACGTTCTGCCTCCCATGCTCAAGGACTGGTCCAATCTTTCCTACGCTTTCATCACGGAAATGTACCCCGGGGTCTCCCCCAACTATTTCATAAGGGGGGCCTTCCCCGAGGTCCCGGACCTCAAGACGGACCATCCCATGGAATCGGGTTTGGCGGGCTGGGTTCACGCGCACCAAACACCCCTGGCCAAAGACAGTCTGAACACCTCGGAAAACCTCACCCACATCTTCGGGAAACCGGAACCCATAAAAAAACCCAGCTCCTTTTACGGCTGGCCCCTCGCGTATTACCGGAAACCCATAGGGGGTTTTTTCCTGGTCGGCACCAAGGGAGAGACCCTCTCCCCGGGTCAGAAGGAATTCTTCAACGCCCTCGCCGCGAGGCTCTCGGCCCACGTCCACCACATGCGCCTCCACGACAGGGTGAACGAGCTGAAGGGCTTGGACTTCCAGACCGGGCTCCCCCACAGGGCGAACTTCCTGAACCGCCTGGAGAGGCTCATGTCCCTCATGGGCGTGCGCAAGAAGAAACTCTGCCTCAAGATCTTCTGCGTCTCCGGACTGGGCAGGTACTCCCTCACCCACACCCTCGAGGACACCCAGGCGGTCCTGAAGGACATAGCCTCACAGCTCCTCCAGTACGCCACCGAAAAGTGGGAACTGGGGCACGTCTCCTACGGTCTTTTCGCGATGGCCGTCCCCGAGGAAAACCTCGAGGACCTGAACAAGTGCCTCTCCCTCATAAAAAAGAGCCTGAACCAGTGGTCCGCGGTGGGAAGACTCACGGGTCAGGCGAACTTCATATTCCACGAGAGCGAAATCTTCTTCCCCGACGACGGGGACAAACCCGAGCGCCTGCTCGAGACCGCCCTGGCCGCGATGGCCGAGACCGTCTGAAGCCCCGCCCCGAAACCCGCCCTTTTTCGCCCCGAACCCCTCCCTTCCAGTCCCGATCCCCCCTTTTTCCGTCCCCGAACCCGTCCCGAAA
>JAITKT010000307.1 GCA_031278225.1 Deltaproteobacteria bacterium | reverse complement strand
GTCAAATTCGCGACGCTCGCGATTTGCCTCGCGATGGTCGCGGGCGCGAACGATTTGACCGCGGGGACGACATACTTCGACGACGAGCTCCAATTCGTCGTCCCGATTTACGCCATGGTCCTTTCGTATCACAGAGAGAGAAACGCCAAGGGCGTCTTCCAACTCGCGTTGTCCATGGGTCTGACGCAGGTGTCGACTTTGATTCTCAAACGGGCGGTCAACGAGAAAAGGCCCGACTTCAAAACGACGGGTGACAGAATGTCCTTTCCCAGCGGGCACGCGGCGGCCACCTTCGCCGGAGCCATGTTCGTCCACAGAAGACACGGTTGGAAAGACGCCGTCATTCCCTACGGATTGGCCCTTTGGACGAGTCACGCGAGGGTCAGACAAAACAGGCACCGCTGGGCGGACATCCTGGGTTCGGCGGCGCTGTCGGGGCTCATGACGTACGCCGCGGTCACGCCTTACGAAAAGGAAGCGCGGGTCGGACCGCTCGGGGAAGAAACGACGGCGGGCCCGGATTCCTTCCGATGGCTTCCCGTTTTCGCCGCGTCCGAAGACGGATTCGCGGTGTTGTTCGGATTTGACTTTTGAAATACGGCGAAAATCGTCCGGGCGTCGGCGAATGAGGCCCGGTTTTTTCGCGTTCGCGAATTCGGCGAAGAACTCCGCGATTTCGTCGGGACTCGCGAATTTATTCGCGGTTTGAAAAAATTTCAATCATTTTCCTGAGTTTTTGATCTCGACGCGGGACAAAGATTCACGAGTATTCCAAAATAATTCTGTGTCGCGAAATATCGCCGCGATTGTGGTCGACACCGAAAATTTCGTGGCGGCAAACCTTTTGGCCGCGGACATTCCCTTAAGTTTCGACGAACAATCGCGTTCGACGAAAAGGCGCGGAAATTCCCTCGGGTTCGTGTTTTGCCTTTCGTTTTTGGAGCCTTTCGAATCGCGGTTTTCCCCCATGCGGGTTTCGGACCGCGATTCGGCCAAAATCGAGGTCGGAAAAACCGGGCGAAAAATCGGAAATCCCGCCCGACTTCCGCCCGCGCGCGACGAAACGACATTCAACGACGACGAACGGTCTTTTTCAAAACATTCCGCCGGGCGCGAAAAAACCCGAGCGCCGGCCGTTTTCGGCCAAACGCTTTCCGCGACGTTAAAAACCGGACGAACGGAAACCGAATCCATGGCTTCCCGATTCCGGGAATTGACGTCGAACAAATAAACATTCGCCGGATTCGAAATCAAACCCGGGCCTCGAGGTTGTTCGAAAAAGAGCGGGGGACGCGGACCGAACCGAAAGGCGGCGAAAACGTTTCCCCGGGAAAAAATCCGGGGGGCTCGCGCGTCGAAAAAGGCTCGCGTTCGCAAACGCCGGGGACAGTCGTCGCTGGGTACGGTCATCCGATTGGCGGACGAACGATTTTCGAAAAAAAATTTCGCCGAAGCGGGCGCCCCGGGCTCCGACGGCAAGGGAAATCACCGATGACACGCACGGACAAAAGCGTCACCCGCGTCTTGGCAGCGATTTGCCTCATGGGTTTTTTGGGCGCGAACGAGTTGAACGCGAGGCCGCGATACTACGACGACGAGCTCCAGTTGGCGGTGCCGCTGTACGCTTTATGGCTTTCGTGCGACAACGGGAGAGACTGCCAAGGGCTCGCGGAGCTCGCTTTGTCCCTGGGATTGACGCAAGCCTCGACCCTCGTCATAAAGCATTCCGTGAACGAAAAAAGACCCGATTTCGCGAGAACCGGCGACAGACAGTCCTTTCCCAGCGGACACGCCGCCATCACTTTGGCCGGCGCCATGTTCGTTCACAGGAAACACGGGTTCAGGGACGCCTTGATTCCGTACGGCTTGGCGCTTTGGACGAGTTTCGCGAGAGTGGAACAAAACCGTCACCGCTGGTCGGACATCCTGGGAGCCGCGGCGCTTTCGGGGATAATCATACGCGCGGTCGTGAAGCCTCGCGACGGGGGGGCGCCCGGCGCGAACGCGCGAAACGCCCAAAAATCCCCGCGATTCATGCCGTCTTTCGGGATGACGAAAGACGGTTTCGCCCTGACCCTGACAATCGGTTTTTGAAACCCCGGGGATTTTTTTTCCGGGGGGATTGCCCCCGCGGGAACCGTCGTTTCGACCGACGCCCGAAAACCCGCGAAAGCCGGGGAGACCCGAAGTCACCGATTTCGGAATCTATTCGTTTTCCTCCCGGCGCTTTTTGAGAATCTTGCGGGCTTCCTCGTTTCCCGACGCGGCGGCTTTGGCGTACCATTCCATCGCCAGTTTCAAATCCCTGTCCACGCCCAGACCTTTTTCGTAAGCCCGCCCCAAAGAAAACCGCGCGTCGGGGTCGCCTTGTTCGGCGGCTTCCCTGAACAAACCCGCCGCTTTCGGCAAATCGCGTTTCACTCCGAGGCCCTTGGAATAAAGAGCGCCGAGAGCGTGTTTCGCCTTGGCGAGGCCTTGCCCGGCCGCTTCGCGGAACCAAAAGGCCGCTTTCCGGGGATTTTCGGGGACGCCCGTGCCCCGGAGGTAACACGCCCCCAATTCGAGACGCGCCTCGGCATGCCCCCGTTTCGCCGCTCTTTGCCACAAATCGGCCGCCCTGTCGAAATCCGGTTCCACTCCCCTGCCGACCAAATAAAGCGCGGCGAGGGAATTTTGCGCCGGGGCCGAATCCCGGGCGGCCGCGTTTTGGAGCCAATAAACCGCTTCCGCGAGGTTTTCCCTCACTCCCTCGCCCGACATGAGGCACATCGCGTACTCGTGTTGGGCCGGGGCGAAATCTTTGGCGGCGGCCTTCCCGAAGCATTCGGCCGCTTTTTCCATGTTTTGTTCCACCCGGGAGCCGACGCGATAAAGCTTCCCGAGCACGGTCAAGGCCTCGGGATTGCCCAGCCCGGCCGCTTCGGCGAACAAGGCGATCGCTTTCATTTCGTCCTTTTCGACCCCGAGGCCCCTCAGGTGAATCTTCGCGAGCCGGCACATGGCCTCGGCGTCCCCCGAATCGGCCGCCTTTTGGAACCAGACGGCGGCTTTTTCCGGGTCCCGCATGACTCCCTTGCCCCGGGCGTAACGATCCGCGAGCTCGAAGAGCGATGCCGGGTCGCCCCGCTCCGCCGTCTTCCGACACCAAAACGCGGCTTTTTCGGCGCTCCGCTTCACTCCCAAGCCCTCGCCGTAAAACGCCGAGAGCAGGCGCCCCGCCCCGACGTGCCCCTGGTTCGCCGCCTTCCTCAGCCATCGGACCGCTTTCGGGAGATCCCGTTTCACGCCGTTGCCGGTCGCGTAAAGCGAGCCGAGCTCGAATCGCGAGTCGGCGTCGCCCCCGGCGGCCGCCTCGCGGTGCCAACGGGCGGCCTCCTTTTGTCTGTCGCGGTCCTTGGAAAGGGTTTGATAAAACACCCCCAAATCGTGCCGCGCGGGGACGTGACCCAGTTTCGCGGCTTTCGCGTACCACTTGGAGGCTTCCGCGAAATCCCGCCGCACCCCTTCGCCCGCGGAAAAGAGACAACCCAACGCGTGGGCCGCCTCGGCGTTGCCCCGTTCGGCCGCTTTCCGGTACAAATACGCGGCCGTTTTCAGGTTCTTCGCCGCGCCCAAGCCCTCGTGATGCAGGTACGCGAGACGACAGGCCGCGTCGGTCGAACCCCTGTCGACCGCTTTTCGGAACCACGCGGCCGCTTCCGCGTAATCCCGCTCCACCCCGTCGCCCGCCAAATAAAGCAACCCCAGGTTGTGGTACGCGTCGGTGTGATAGTCGTCCGCCGCCGCCTTGTACAAGTTCAGCGCTTCGGTCGCGTTTTTTTCGACCCCGACGCCCTCGCGGTAAGCCGTCCCCAGGTTGCTCCGCGCCGCCGCGTTGCCTTGGGCGGCCGCTTTCCGGAACCAATCGATCGCTTCGGCGGGGTCCGCTTTCGCGCCCACGCCGCTCA
>JAITKT010000259.1 GCA_031278225.1 Deltaproteobacteria bacterium | reverse complement strand
AAAAAAACAACATGACCGGATTTCTTAAATTTCATCGAAAAAATCACCGACCGGGATTTTTCCGCGGACGGAAAGAACGGTCCCACGTCATTTTCGGGGGAAGTTTCGCCGAAAACGCGCTTTTCGCGTTTCGCCGGACGCGAACCCCGACCGATTTGTCCCCCGGTTAACTCCCGGGAACCGGGGCAGTCTTCGCGCGGAGTCGCCGCGGGCGATTTCGCCTCATCGGGGAAGACGGAATTCCCCCCCATTTTCAACTCACGGCCCGAGGGCCGGGGATTTTAAGCGAGACACGCATGCCCGAGAAGAATCTTAACGCGTTGAGTCCCAAGTCCGCGTATCAACTAGCGGACGTCACCAAAACGAGGCCGCAGTTCGCCTCAATCACGCCCCGTTACCTGACGAGGCTTTTGGAATTCAAAGCCCTGGACGCCGGAATTTACCGGGTGAACAGGGTCGTCGAGGGGGAGACCCCCCTGGACGTTTTGTGCGGCCAGGATCCCGGAAGGACCGAGATCCCCCAAGGTTACGTCGAGTACCGGGACAAGCCCCGGGAGTACCTCTTGAGCTCCATCGCCACCATCATCAACGTGGACACCAAAGTGGCGGACGTCTACGGCTCCCCTCACGACCAGACGGCCGAGCAGATCGCTCTGGGCATCGAGAGCCTGAGGGAGCGCCAGGAGAGCCAGATCGTCAACAACGACGACTACGGCCTCCTCAAGAACGTCGTCCCCTCTCAGAGGGTGAAGCCCAGGAAGAACGGCTCCCCCACCCCGGACGACCTGGACGAGCTTTTGACCAAGGTCTGGAAAGAACCGAGCTTTTTCCTCGCCCATCCCAGGGCCGCGGCCGCCTTCGGGAGGGAGTGCACCAGACGGGGAGTTCCGCCCGCGACCGTGAACCTCCTCGGCGGAACCTTCATCTCCTGGAGGGGGGTGCCGATAATTCCCTCGAACAAGCTCTTCGTGGACGGCCTGAAAGAGCCCAAGGGCGAGACCGGGAAGACCAACATCCTTCTCGTCAGAACCGGCGAAAGCAGGCGCGGCGTCGTGGGTCTCTACCAGGCGGGCGTCCCCGGGGAACGGTCCAGGGGTCTCGCGGTGAGGTTCAGGGGCGTGAACGACGAGGGCGTGGCCTCCTACCTGTTGTCCCTGTACTGCTCGGCGGCCGTGTTGGCCGATGACGCCCTCGCGGTTTTGGAGGACGTGGAAGTCGGAAACTATCATGACTACGACTGAAAGACCCCCGTCTTCCGCCGACCCCGGGGCTCGCGGGCTCCCGCGCCCGGAGGACTCGAGGATTTCGGATCCCTTCGGAAAAGATTCGTTCGCGGCTTTGTTCGACGCCGCGAACGGGCGGGGTCCCGGTTTTCCCGCGACGGTCCCGGATTTCGCTTTTCCGGAAGCCCGGGTTCCCGGCCGCCCCGAAGTCCCGGGAATTCCCGAAAGCCCCGGCGGCGTCGGGGATTTGTCCCTCGCGCCGTCGATTGTCGAGGCCCGCGCGCCGGAAGTCGCGGCCCTTCCCGGCCGCGGGGCCGCCCGGAACGTCTTTCCGGAGGCTTACCCCGGGGCGGGGGAAATCCCCGTCCTCCCCGAAGGGGCGGACGAAGGGGCGGGCGAAGGGTTTTTTTCGAAGCCAGGGGCGGAATCCCATCCCGAGTTTCCCGACTCGAAAGAGGCGGCGGCCGTTTTCGGCGGGGTCGATCCGGCGGACGCGTTGGCGTCTCCCCCGGAAGCGGGCGCTTTCGATTGGCCGGGGTTTTCCGGGCTTCCGTCGCTCCCGTCGCCGCCGGCGCTCCCGGCGTTCCCCGGGAACCCCTTCGGGACGGTCGTTCCGACGGCGTCCCCGGTCGTCTTGGGGTCCGACGCCGGGGGAATTCCGGGAATCGCTCCCGTCGTGATTCCGGCGGATTCGGGGTCCTTGCCCCGGGGCGGGGTCCCGAAGAGCGGGGGGGACGGCGGGACGAGACCCCTTCCTTACGTGGGGGCGGTTCCCGTGTCCGAGATCCGGAAGGATTTTCCCATCCTTTCCGAAACGGTCGAGGGCGGAAACAGGCTCGTCTGGTTCGACAACGCCGCCACCACCCAGAAGCCGAGAAGCGTCATCGATCGCCTGGTGCGCTACTACGAAAGGGAGAATTCCAACGTCCACAGGGGGGCCCACACCCTGGCGGCGAGGGCCACCGACGCTTACGAAGAGGCCCGGGAGAAGGTGGCGCGTTTCATCGGGGCCAAGAGTCCGGGGAACATCGTTTTCCTGAGGGGCACCACCGAGGCGGCCAACCTCGTTGCGAGCGCATATTTGAAGCCGAGGCTCGCGCCCGGGGACGAGATCATCCTTTCGGCCCTGGAGCATCACGCGAACATCGTGCCTTTCCAGGTCGTCGCGGCGGAAACCGGGGCCCTCTTGAGGGTCGCCCCGGTGGACGATTCCGGGCAAATCATCTTCGCCGACTACGTCGGGCTCTTCGGACCGAGGACCCGTTTCGTTTCCGTGACCCACGTCTCCAACGCCCTCGGGACCGTCACACCGGTTGAGGCCCTGATCGCCGCGGCCCATGCCCGGGGAGTTCCCGTCGCGGTGGACGGGGCCCAGTCCGTGTCCCACCTCCCCATAAACGTGACGGCCATGGGAGCCGATTTCTTTTTCTTTTCCGGACACAAGATCTACGGACCCACCGGCATCGGGGCCCTCTACGGCACCGACGAGGCCTTGAACGATTCGCTTCCCTACCAAACCGGTGGTAACATGATTTCCGACGTGACCTTCGAGAAAACCGCGTACAAAGCTCCCCCGGAAAAGTTCGAGGCCGGGACCGCGAACATCGCCGGGGCGGCCGGACTGGGAGCGGCCCTGGATTACGTGACCGGACTGGGACCCGCGAACATCGCGAACTACGAGGAGTCCCTCCTGCGTCACGCGACGGCGGAACTATCGCGGATCCCGCGTCTCGTGATTGTCGGAACCGCCCCGAACAAGGCGTCCGTCATTTCCTTTTTGATTGACGGGGTCGCCGTCGAGGAGGTCAACGTCAGACTCGCCTCCGCGGGCATCGCCGTCCGGGCCGGGCACCACTGCGCTCAACCCATACTGCGCCGCTTCGGCCTGGAAGGCACGGTCAGGGCCTCCCTCGCTTTCTACAACACGGCCGAAGAAGTGGATTACTTCGTTTCGGTCGTCCGGGACATCGCGAAATAGAAAGGGACCGCCCGCGGCGCCGTTTTCCGCTTCGTTTTTTCCCGTCCTTTTTTTCGTCTTTTCGACTCCCAAACCCTTCGACCCTTCTGCTTTACAAACACCCCGCGAAATCCTTTTTCCCGGTTTCCCGAGAGGAATCCGGCGCGAGTCCGGGGGCCGGTCCGGCCCCGAAAAGGGGTTTCGCGTTTTTGACCCCGCGGGGGCATTCAAAGGCGCGCCCATGACGGTATTGGACAAATCGGGAATAAGGAATCTCGTTTCCGCCATCACCAAAAGCTATTCCGAGCTCCCCGACCTCATAAGGCCGGAAAGCGAGGACCGGATCAACAAGGATTCGATTCTCCGGGTCCTCGAGGAACTGAGAGGTCTCATTTTCCCCGGCTATTTTTCCAAGAAGACCCTGAGGACGGACTATGTCGAATACAGCGTGGGCGAGGTCCTGGAGGACCTCACCCACACCCTCGGAAAACAGATAGGTCAGGCTCTGCGTCACGGGTCGAATCCCCCCGCGGACCCCAAAAACGAGGCCGAAGACATAACCCGCTCCTTTCTGTCCAGGATCCCCGACCTGCGCAAGATCCTCCAGACCGACGTGGAGGCCGCCTACGACGGGGATCCCGCCGCCTACGACAAGGTCGAGATCATACTCTCCTATCCCGGCCTGTACGCCATCACCGTCAACCGTCTGGCCCATGAGCTCCATCTCCTGAAGGTCCCGCTCATCCCCAGGATGATGACCGAGCACGCCCACGGTTTGACGGGGATAGACATCCATCCCGGGGCCTCCCTGGGCCACCACTTCTTCATAGACCACGGAACGGGCATCGTCATCGGGGAGACCACCGTCATCGGGAATCACGTGAAGATCTACCAGGGCGTCACCCTGGGAGCCCTTTCCACCAGGGGCGGAAGACTCCTGGACGGCGTGAAGAGGCATCCCACCATAGAGGACCACGTGACCATATACTCCGGGGCGTCCATCCTGGGGGGCTCCACCGTCATAGGCGAGGGGGTGGTCATCGGTTCCAACGCCTTCATAACCAAGAGCATCCCCGAGAGAACCAAGGTCAGCGTCAAGAACACCGACCTGCGATTCATGAGCGACAAAAACCCCTCGACGGAAGTTCTGCAGGAAGAATTCTGGGATTACGTGATTTAGCCCCGGGCCTTACGGGAAACGATAAGACGCCTTCCGGTCGCGACGAGAGTGTTTTTGTCGGACCGCGAAGGCGTTTTTCGTCCGGTTTCGTCCCCCCCGGAAGACGGGTTTTCGTCCCCAGGACGCGGAAAATCCGGCCGCGTCGCGCGCCTCCGTCGCCCGGGCGTCCGCGTTTCGCCCGAACCCGGCGGGAACGCGGCCCCGTGAAAGTTCGTCGGGAAACGGCCCGACGGCCCCCTTGACGCGCCGCGTTCGCGCGCCCCGTCAGGCCGGGCCCCGGGTTCGCGGCACGGACGAGACCTCGGGAGCCGTTTTGAAAACAGCGGGGAAAGCCCCTCTCCCCGGGGGGAGCGGGCGAAAGCCCCGGCGCGGGTCATTTTCGGTTCGGAGAAGAAGGCGTCAATGGTACCCGCGCTTCCGCGATCGCGGCACTTCGGGACGGGTATCGGCGCGGCCATGGGAATGACCTTCCGGTTACCCGGCGGCACCTCTTTTTAAAATTCCACTTTTCGAATTTTACCGTTTTCGCGCGCGTCGAATGGCGGAAAGGACGCGGAACGGCGACCCCTCGAGGCTCAACCTCGAAGATGACCGAGTCTTGAAAAAACTTTGTTCCGGGCATCCGTCGAAACGGACATGGTCCCCGGGCGCGGCATGGTTCGCCCGTTGACATGATATGGTCCCGCTTTCACGGAAAAAGGGCGTCTTTCACGCCCCAAGACGGTCAACAAGTTAACCGCCGCCCGGGGCGGGCCCCGCCGGGGGATGATCGATTTCCCCGAAGAGCCTTAAAGGCGGGACCTTTCCCGGGGACGGACGAATCACGCGCCGAAACGCGTGAAACGTCATGCCGTTTCATTCCGCGGCACCGCCTTTCTCGCCGCGCAGGCGTTTGCCTTAAATCTTCTTTCGTTCGGTCTCGACGCTCGCGGGGAAGTCGCGTTCGGCGGCGGAAAGCCCGTCAATCTCGCGCTTACGGTATTTTTCGCGTTCGGCGGTCGCTTTTTCGAGCGCGTCCCCGAGACCCGTCGTTCCGGCGTCGGGAAAAATTCCCGTGCCGTAACGTTTGACGAAATCGTCAATCTCCGATGACCAATCGCTCGCGCGCATCGGTTGGCGTCGCGTTGCCCTCGGTTCGGCGAGGTCGAAAAACGCTTAAAACCATGCGATTGAACGTCGCCGGTTCTTCCTCCGTCAGGTAATTCTTGGCGACGCCGACATCGGCTTTCGCGGGCCGGTTTCCCGAGAAAACCGTTAAACCCGTGAACGGCGAGTCGGCGTTGGCGCTGGTGGCGATGACTTCGGCGGAGGCGTGGCCGCGCGCCGCGAAACGCGTCTTGTCCCGCGTCGTTTCGAAAAACTCAATCGATTCCGGCGCCCGCGGGTCGCGGTCAACGCTTGTGACGCGGAGGTTAAGCGCCCGCGTGAAAAAATCTTATCGTTTGAACGAATGTCGCGCGCTCGTTCCAAAAGCTCACGCCAATAATGGCCGCCGCCTCCTTTTATCGGCCGGTCGTCGTTCATGGCGAAGCCTTTCGGCGAATATTCCTTCAAGACTTCCAAAGCCCAACGTCTGAACCGCGTGCCGCGAAGTGATTTTACCCGACGGCCGACGGAGATGATCGCGTCGAGGTTGTAACGCGACATGTCGTGTTTTTTGTCGTCGAAGGCGGTTGTCGAGTATTCCTTGACAACCTAATTCGCGTCAATTTCACCCTCTTCGAACGCGTCGTTGAGGTGAAGGCTTGCGTTCCGCTCGGTGGTTTGAAACGGAGCCGCCATCCGTGTTCGCGCGAGCCAAATCGTTTCCCCGTCCGCGCGCGCGTCGATTTTCGTGCGTCCGTCCTCGGTTTGGTATATGATGATTCCGGAGTCATGGGGTTTCATGTTCAATCGTCTCCGATTTCCGTCCCGTTTGGTCTTCAGGCTCGCGCGGGCGTTTCCGGGGAGCGGGGATTTCTTCCGTCGACGGTGTCGGTTTCCCGTCAAACGGCCCCCCGTTCATTCTTTTGTTTTTCAATGCCCGCGGTCCGCCACCGCGTCGGAACCGTGTCGGAATCATCGCGCCGGGGACATTCCGACGCATCCGAATCATTTGGCTCGACGCGTCGCGACCGGGAAGTCCGGCGATGTTTCAAGAGTCATTTGTGAAACTTCGGCCTCATTTTTAATCGGAATATTCGGGGATCTCGAAAAAAAACCGGCGGGATCCCGGGGTTTTCGCGGGAACCGTCGATGACTCATCCGATTTTACCATGTCAGCGGCGGGTTTCGCCGGACACCGGGAGAGCCGATCGAGGAAGCGATTTTGATTGACGGGGAAAGCCACGATTGGCCGTCGACATTTCGGACGATTGGGCGATCGGAGTTATCAACGAAAGGACGCGATTGAATGAGTATCGCTAAAACCAACGCTTTGCGAATCCTCGAAACCGCGAAAGTTCCGTTCACCGCCCGCGAATATGACGCGGCGGACGGTGAAATCGGCGGCGTCGCGGTTGCTCGCAAAACGGGGCAAGATCCGGAGCGCGTGTTCAAAACGCTTGTGGCGGAGGGAAAGACCACCGGACTCAACGTGTTCGTGATTCCGTCAAACGTTGAGCTTGACCTTAAAAAAGCGGCGGCCGCCGCGGGCGACAAACACGTCCAAATGATGAAAACGCGCGATCTCGAACCGAAAACGGGCTACGTTCACGGCGGCTGTTCACCGATTGGCATGAAAAAGCGGTTCCCGACCTTCATCGACGAAACCGCGCCGCTCCACCAAACAATAAACGTCAGCGGCGGCAGAATCGGATTGCAGATTGAGCTGTCGCCCGAAGACCTCGCGAGGCTTACCGGAGCGACGTTTCGCGATTTGTTTTGAGTCGGGATGCCGAGTGATTGCGCTCATGGGGAAAAAACGACAATCGACACCGAACCCGTGACGGGCGCGCGCCGTCCGCCGGCCGTCGACGGC
>JAITKT010000171.1 GCA_031278225.1 Deltaproteobacteria bacterium | reverse complement strand
GCGGGAATTTTCGGGTATTTCGGTTTTTTTATCACGGTGATTTACCTTCTGCTTTTCCCCTTCGCCCTCACCCGTTACACCAAAATCATCATCCCAATCGCATTTTGGGGACTTCTGGTGTTTTTCGCGATTGACCTTTTTTCCATGAACATGTTTAAGTTTCACATAAACATGCTTATGATAAAGATGAACATTTACAACCGGGAAGGCGTGGGAATACCACCCAAAATGCTAATCGGCTGCGGCCTGATTTTCGCGACGTTTCTCGCGGCCCTTTTCGTTTTTCAACATAAAACGACGAAACCCAAAGAAAACAGGAAAGGCGGAAAATTATTCATCGTTGTTTTTTCCGTCATCGCGGCATTGTACGGTTCAAGCACAATCATCCACATTTGGGCGTACAACAACCAAGTGGAGCAGATTCTGACATACGATTATTACCCGCCGTTGTACTATCCGGCCACCAAAAGAACGCGGCTCAGGACTCCCCATGACCCGGCCTTGGACGGTCCCGAGGAAGTCAGGATAACGGATTTCGGCGGCTTGAAACAAAACGAAGGCGGAAAGATTCTGAAATACCCGCTCGCTTACCCGGAGTTCGCGCACAACGAAGACTCGAAAAAACCCATCCTCGTCATAATGCTCGAAAGTTGGCAAGCCGATTGTTTCAACGCCGAAGTGATGCCCTTTTTGTACGGTTTTTCGAAAGAAGCGACCGTGTTCGAAAGGCATTTCACTTCCGGAAACACCACTTTCCCCGGATTGTTCGGATTTTTTTACGGCCTTCACGCCGGAAATTTTGACATAATAAGAAACAATCCCGATTCCTATCTGAACGTTTTCACCAACAGCCTGTTCACAAACGGCTACAAAATAAGGGTGTACACCCGATCGCCCCTCAAAACCTTTCACTTCAAAACCATACTTTTCAGGGAGGCCGATCTCGAAGACGTGCATAACTTGGGTGAAGACAGAGACATCGTTGATTTTTTCTTAGAAGACCTTTGGGACGAAAAACAGAACGGTCTTTATTTCGATTACATGTTCCTTACCTCGTCCCATTATCCCTACAAATACCCCGAAGAACACGCGGTTTACGACGGGATTCCCGAATACCAACTCTACGATTTGGTCGCCGACAGAAACAAAGAGTGGAAAAAATACAAAAACGCTTATTTGAACAGCCTTCATTACGAAGACGCCCTGATCGAGGAAATTTTCGACAATCTCAAGAAGAAAGGCGTTTTCGACGATTATTGGATAATATTCACCGGGGACCACTCCGAAGAGTTTGGCGAGGACGGGAAAGGACATTGGGGACACGGCAGCAATTTTTCCAGACCCCAAACCCTCGTTCCCTTTATCGTGAAAAGACCCGGGCAAAAAACCGGGGAAGTCGTGAAAGTCACGACCATGCACGAGGACTTCGTTCCCACCATTTTGGAAGAAGTTCTAAAGACGACCACACCCCCTGAGATGTACTCCGATGGCCACAACTTGTACCAAATCAACGAAGAACGGGGCGTGGTGGTGTATTCCTACGTGGACGCCGCCTACATCTTCGACAACACGGTGATTGAAAAGAAAAGGGGCAAAAAATACGACTGGATGACGAAGGAAGAGCTTCCCGGCAGCCTGAACGAAAGGGAAATCAAGGCAATACGGGAACTCTTCGAGGAAGAGCAGAGATTCATGAGAGACGGTTCTTAGATCGCGATCCTCACGGGTTGGCGGACAACCGGGTGGGGACATATTCGGAGGGGGTCGTTCGAGTCGAAACGGCTCTCCTTTTCGATAAGCTCCCTTCTCCTCACGCGTACCCGGCGAATCCGAAGTTCAAAAAAAACGCCGGTCATTCCGGAATCATCGGCGGGATTGAGTTTCGCGAGAAGGTCTTCCGGCGGCGCTCCTTGTCCGCCGGTGCCGCCGGCCGCCCGCGGGAAGTCCGCGCTTCCGCTTCGGATTTAACGCATCCGGCTTTGTTTGCCTTTTCGAGCCACAACGGCCCGTTTTCTTTGCGTTTCTCTTCGTTCCTCTTCCTCCCGCCCTTTCCCCCCGAACCGCGACCTCCCGAGCGACCATCGTAGCGGCGAGTCACCGCGCCGCCTCCCGACTTATCCCGCGTTCTCCTCCGAACATTCCGACCCCAATCGCCCCGTAACAACCCTTGCCGTTCGTCGGCCGCGTCGTCGCGAAACCGGAGAGCGTTCGTCATCCCCCCGGGACCGACCGATCGCCTCCCGTCGCTCTCGGGAACGCCGGCGAGGCGCTCCCTTTCGCGCACAATCAAAAAAATTTTTATCAACATATGGTGTTTATCTTTAAAATACACAATATATTGTGTGGATTATTTGAAAAATCATAAAAGATTTATTAAATATATATTGACGAAAGGTTAAATAGCCTGTAAAGTCTTCACTTTGGGTCATTTGGGTGATTTTGCCTATCTGTCCCCCTTTTTTGTCGGATCGTCGACTTTTTGAATGTTCGTTCGAGGCGACGGATCGAAAAATCACCCATTCGCCGGGTTTCGCCTGACCATCCCGGCAAACGTTTCCAACCGCACTTTCAAAAATTTTTTTGGCGCGACGGGAAAACCGTCGGGTTTCAAAAAAATGCCCGAGAGTGGGTGACGGTATTTTTTTGTCCAAAAATCAGATGTTTTTCTCGCTCCTCCCGATTTCGACCACGAAACGACTAAAATTCGTTTAAATCGGCCATGCCCCATTTATCACACAAATAACCGCGAGATAGAATACGATGACAAACATGATTGAAAAAAATATCGCGACGGCGAGCCTCGGAGAATACGGAAACAAATCTTGGACGGTCCCGAACATGCCGGCCGCAAAAGGATTCTTCATAAGGGTCGGCGGTTTCGTGAAAAAAAAATTCAGGGAGCAACTGCCTCTCTATTTCCTGCTTCAAGCGGCGGCGGCGATTTTCGTTTTGTTGTTTTTGCTTCACGCTCCGGCTCCCAAAAGCCTTTTGTCCTTCGTGTACGTGGCGAGCATTTTCGGATATTTCGGTTTTTTTCTAACGATATTTTTTGTCTTGCTTTTACCCTTCGCCTTCAACCGTTTCACAAAATTCATCATCCCCGTCGCGATTTGGGGACTTTTGATATTTTCCACCATTGATCTTTTTTCCATGAACATGTTCAAATTTCACGTAAACATGTTCATCATACAAATAAATTTTCTCATCCCCGAAGACGTGGGAATACCCCAAAAAACGAGAATCGGCATCGGCTTGGCCTTTGCGACGCTTCTCGCGGCCCTTGTTATTTTTCAGATTAAAACGACGAAACCCAAAGAAAACCGTAAAGGGGGAAAAGCGTTCTTGGTCATCTTTTCCGTTTTCGTCGCGTTGTACGCATCGGGCTCCGTAATCCACATCTTGGCCTTCAACAAACAAACGGAAGAGGTTCTCACTTACGACAATTTCCCGCCGCTTTACCACCCCGCGACGAAAAGGACGCGGCTCAGGGGTCCCTACGACCCCGCCTTGGACGATCTCGAGGAAGTCAGGATTACCGATTTCGGAGGCCTAAATCAAAACGACGGCGGAAAGATTATGAAATATCCATTGGCTTACCCGGAGTTCGCGCGCAACGAGGAGTCGAAAAAATCCATCCTCGTCATAATGCTCGAAAGTTGGCAAACCGACAGTTTCAACGCTGAAGTCATGCCGTTGTTGCATGCCTTCTCCAAAGAAGCGACCGTCTTCGAAAAACATTTTCCTGCCGGAAACAACACTTTTCCGAGTTTGTTCAGCTTTTTCTACGGCATTCACGCGGGATATTTCAACATTATACGAAACAATCCCGATTCCTATACGATCGTGTTCACCAACAGCCTTTTCAAAAACGGTTACAAAATAAGGGTGTACACCCGTTCGGCCTTGGGATTATTTCACTTCAAAACCGTACTTTTCAGAGAGGCCGCCCCCGAGGACGTGCACAACGTCGGGGACGACAGGGACATGGTTGATTTTTATCTCAAAGATCTCGAAAACCAAAAACAAAACGGTCTTTATTTAGATTTCGTCTTTCTGACCTCTTCCCATTATCCTTACGAATACCCCGAAGAACACAGGGTTTACGACGGGGTTCCCGAATACCTGCTCTACGATCTCGTCGCGGACAGAAACAAAGAGTGGAAAAAATACAAGAACGCCTATTGGAACAGTCTTCATTACGAAGACGCCCTAATCGGGGAAATCTTCGAAAATCTCAAGAAGAAAGGAGTCTTCGACGATTATTGGATAATCGTCGCGGGTGACCATTCCGAGGAGTTCGGTGAAGACGGGAAAGGACATTGGGGACACGGCATAAATTTTTTCAGATCTCAAACTCTCGTTCCCTTTATCGTGAAAAGACCCGGGCAAAAAACGGGGGAAGTCGTGAAAGTAACGACCATGCATCAAGACTTCGTCCCGACCATTATGGAGGAAGTTCTGAAAACCACCACTCCCCCGGAGATGTACTCCAACGGCCGCAACCTGTTCAAAATACAAGACGACCGCGGGGTCGTGGTGTACTCCTACAGTGAGGGCGCCTACATTTTCGACAACACCATCATCGACAAGGAAAAGTTCAAAAAGTTCGACTGGCGGACCAAGGAAGAGCTTCCCGGGAACCTGAACAAAAAGGAGCTCGAGGCCATACGGGAGCTCTTCTCCGAAGAGCAGAGATTCATGAAAGACGGCTCGTGAATCTCATCCGTCACCGGTTCGGGCGCGACGAGACGGTCGCGTTTCGCCGGGGCCCGAATCCCCTAAAAATCAAGGCGCCGCGACGGATCTTCACGAAAAAACGGAGATTCGCGAGAAACGGTTGTCATATCTTAACCGTCACCAGTTTATGGGCGATGTGAGGGATGAGTTTCACGGGGTCGGCGAGGTCGAGCCAAATCTCCTTTTCGAAGAGCTCACCTCTCCTCACCCGGGCCTTCCCGTCCTCGAACGAGATGTCCAAAGGCGCGTGAATCATCCTCGAATCGTCCGTCGGATTGGGTTTGGAGAGAGGTTTCAGGAGAATCGTCCCTTCCGCGGTTTTCGCTTCCAGGATCGCGAGGGATTTCAGTCCCGAAACCTTTCCGTCGCGGTCGAATCTGAGGGAGTTCAGTTCTCCCGTCACCCCGATGGCGCAAGGGTCAAAAGCCTCCATGGGGCCCCAGGGGGTGTCGACCGGGACGGGTTTTTTGGGTTCCACGGATTTTACGCTTCCGTCCTCGTGAAAAGCGATCCCCGGGCCCACCCGGACCGGTTTTCCCCCGATTTCGACGGTCATGTCCTCGTTCGGCCACAGGGTGAGGCTTTTGATTTCGCCGCCCTCGTGAAAGGACAGGCCCGACAGATAAAGAGAAAAATCACCGAACTTGAGAAGAGTTAACATTACAAAGTACTTTTGAGGATGACATCTTTTGCCCCATCAGGGTTTCCCGTACTCCGTGTTCAAAAAAAGTATTCCAACTTTTTTCTTGGATCGGTCGCGGAAGGCCTTGCTTGCGCTTATCAGCGAATACTTGGCCTTTCAAACGTCTACCCAACTATGCACAAGAATGGCCGGATTATGACCTTCACCAGCCCAATGATCAGAATCTGTTGTGCCCTTTCGGAAAAACGCCGCTTCTCGGGTGGCTTATCGGCCTGTCGTTCCGAGTTTAAAGAGCGGCCTTGCGGTAATCCTCCATTGCGACGGGACTTCGATGAATGAGGCCGGTCCGGGAGGAGAGTCCACTTTAATACCGCGTGTTCGACGGAGTTTGTTGACAAACGGAGGGGCCATGAACGTAAAGAGCATGTCACGGTGCCGCTGTCGGACCGGGATCTCGCATCGGGACGATCCGTCCCGAGTCACTTCTCGGGCTCACGGAAGCATTGTTCTCCGGCTCGGAGCGTCGGGGCCGGAGTTCGGATTTCTTCCGGTGTCGCGTCCGCCGGCGCGTCGCGCGGGGCGTGATTCTCCGACCCGTCTTCAAGCATCCTTACGCGCGGCCATGCGTCCTTGCCGGGCATTTTGTCCCGAACCTCTATCATTCTCATGCGTTTGTCCCAAGCCGCGATCGGGCCCTTGGCACCGATGCCGGGAACGACTTCGCACCATGGGACGGAGGTGTCGGCGGCGATTTCACCGACCTTCCGCGGAGTGGCGATGGGTTTTGGGCGCGGCTTCCCGCCCCCGCCGACCTACTCGGGGGTGGCCGGCTCGGGACGAATCTCGAACACCAGGGTGTTGTGGCTGACGTCAGTGAAACAGGTAAGCCCTTCCGGGAACGATTCCCCAAAAAATCCGGGTCGCTCCCGAAGACGGCGTCCACACCCGATTATTCGCCGTTAAACAACCCGCCTGCGAACATTTCGTTGATCATGACGGAGGCCATGACGTTCTTGGTTTTGTGCCGCAAGCCTTCGGGAACTTTGCGTTCCTCCCGAAGAACGCTAAAATTGTCATTGAACCATTTCGCTGATATGTGGGGGCGCCAATCGACGAGTCCCCGGCCTCTGTCGTCCGCGTGACTTACCATGACGCCGCCTCGACGGTTATCGACCTTGTCAGGAGGACCGCAATCTTGACGTTGAAGCCCCGCCGAACCGGTGCCCTTTCCAAGGAAGTCACGGCCGTCGACGTCAATCATGCCGCCGGAGCGGTATATCCTTCGGCGAGCCGCAACCGGTACTCTCTCGGCATGCCATCGTCGTCGAAGCGGGCCCGGGTCATGAAGCAAACCATGTTCCGAACTTCGTCGCTTCCCGCGAAGGCAAGAGCCATGGACTCCGGGGATTTGCGTTCCAAATCGCCGGGAAAGCCCTTGATGATGTTGACAAAATGCCGCGGGCGTTCCTTGCGTTTAAGGTACCGCGAGAAGGGGTAAAGGTAATCCGCCGGCAAATTGTCAAAGATCCCCGGGAGCGAGTTCCGTCCCGCCGATTTGTTTAAAGATGTCGCGGTGATGAATCGGGACGCCGTTCATCGTCTTCGGGATGTCTTCCCTCACGTTTGGCTGTCGGTTCGCGTCGGGCCGAAAGAGCCTGGCAAAGCGACGGCTCATGACCATGACGCGAAGATCCTTCCTCCGTCCGCGGAAGACTAAGCCTTTCCCTTTCCTCCCGAACCCTTGAGTCGTTCCGAGTCAGGTCCGGTTGGCGGCTTCGCGGCGGTCGCCCTTGTTCCGGTCGCGATCCGAGAAAGTCTCGATCATGGACGGCTCGACTCCGTATTGGTTTTTCCAAACGGAATGCACCCTCCTCAATGCCGGGGTTAAGGTATGGGAAGCCCGGTTCCGGATCCCGGCCCGGGGAAGGATCGGAAATCCGTTATCCGTAGTTGTTGAGGAGGCTTGAGAGGTACCGCAACCTCGTTTCCCGGTCCAGGCCGACGAAGAGGTCCGCGGGCCCGAGTTTGTAGGCGGCGGAGCCTAAGTCTCATGGCCCCGACCTGCCTGTCTCCGAGGGCGATCGAGTACTTGACCCGACCTGCGATCTTGTTTTCGGAACCCGGATAACGGCATTCCCGCATCGGTTAATACCAAAGGGCCTCACCGGAGGTTTCATCGACTTTTTTGCAGGCGCGCGGGCCCCGGGAAGTCGGTAAGATTGCCTTCCGGCAAGGTTTTGTCGTATTAACCCTTGAAAATCACGCGGTACGCGATCCTCCCAACTCTTTTCCGTCAACATAAGGATAAATCAGCCGAGGTCAAATGTTATACCCCCCGAAAGTACGTTGTAGTGTCATAGAATCGCTAATTTACTGTTGACTCCGGATCAAATCACCGGTATAATCACAAATTTGAGTCTTTCTAGTGATTTTGCCCATTTCTCTTCCTTTTGACCCGCCCGCCGGGGGAAACGCACAAAAGTGCCGAACTTCGCGCGACAACCGCAATTATATTTGGAACTGAACTTTCAAAATTTGATTTTTCGCATTGCGTAAAAACCTCCGCTTTCATAATAATGCCCGCACGCTAATGAGGTTGAATTTTCAAAAATAATTCCAATGTCTTTTTTCGTTTCGGTCGAGTTCCGATATGGGGACAAAAGAGACCGGTTCGAATCGGACATGTACCGTTTGTCAAAAAATCGACCGCGAGAAAGAACCCGATGACAAACATCGTGAGAGAAAACCACGCAATCATGACCCACCTCTTGGACGAAAACGCCCTCAAAGATAATGGCATGAATATTGCACTCTCTCTCTCTCTCTCTCTCTCTCTCTGGAGAGATGAAAGATATTTCCTAAAAAAACGTAACCCCCGACCCGCACGCGGGTTCTTCTTCGGGTTAGCTACAAGTCGCACAAATTCATCGCCTCAATCGGAACTTTCCCAATCGGGACAGTCCGGTTGAGGTTTTTTTGTCCGGAGAATCTCGGATTCCCCTCTCTCCGGCGTCAAAACCTCGAAAGCGGCCTTTTGACACCTCCAAAAACAAATGGTTTGACAAATAAACCACAAGCGCGAAAAGACCATGAAAACCAAAAATAATTTATTAACCTTTGACAAGCTGGCTCCGTTATTCGCGACATTCGCTAGTCCGGTCATTAAAATAATGAAGAAACATTCATCTTTCGAGCCCGCTAAAGCCGCCTTGTCCCCGGAAGGACCAAGTTCCGAATCAATCGAAATACTCGAAAGACCAGGAACATTGGAAAAATCGACTAACCCTTCTCCTCCCGAAGACCAATGGTTCCCGGTCACCGATTCTCCCGAGGGGAGCGATGAGGGTTTCGACGGCAAAGAGCGAAAGAAACCCAAGGGGAACGGCGGAAAACACGAAAAAGAACACGAGGACAGAGACGAAAACAAAGACAAACCGGTCCCGTCAAAGCCCAC
>JAITKT010000132.1 GCA_031278225.1 Deltaproteobacteria bacterium | reverse complement strand
ATAGGATTTGATAGTTTTTCCACAGCCATTTGAGCCCCCAGGCGAAAAAGGGAACGGAAAACCAAAACAGGGGGGAAAACAGATTCTTGATTTGGAGCGGAAGAATGTGTCCCAAGTCTTCGAGCTTTCGAATTCCTTGAAAGTGCGTTTCGGAATCTTTGGCGTCCGTCAAATGTCGCCAAAATCGCTCCCAGGTGTCGGTCCTCCCGAAATCAATCGGAAGACGGTCGGTTTGAGAGCGCACCAGCAACAGAAAATACACCGAAAAACCGATTAAGAAAAACAACGCCAGCGTCGCGATTCTCTTCCCGCGAATGGCCAAGCCGGTTTTGTCGGGGGTTTCGTTCCGAGGCTCCCCCCACACGGTCAAAAGCAAAAGAACCGGGAGATACAGTCCCACGGCGGCGTGATTTCCCGCCGACAGGCCGTAGACGAAGGCCCCGGAATACAGCCACGCGATGCCGTTTCCGGTGAACCACTTGAGAGCGAAAAGCAATAGAACGAGGATGAAAAACGTGTTCAGGGAGTATACTTCGGGTTCCGTGGAACTCGCGAATATCGCTTTGTCGAGGGCGTACAAAAGCAAGGGAGCGAACAAAAACCAATGGGCCGGTTCGTTTTCGCCGTCGCTCAACCGGTGGAGGTTTTTCAACAGGACGGCAAAGACGAAAATGGAAAGACCGCCCATGAGGGCGGTGAACGCGGTGACCCTGAACCCGATTGCTCCCAAAGGGATCCAGGTCATGATTTTCGCGATGAGGTTGTACGCCGGAAATCCCGACGGATGACTCACGTCCAGAAACACTGAGCTGACAGAGAACTCGGGACCGTCCCGCCATCCGATCCCCGGCGCCGAAAAATTTACGTAAAAGAGAGTGATGGCCAATGAAAACAACAAGAGGATGTGAACGGGCCATTTGTCTTCGGGTTCAATGACATTGGTGTCGCCGGTCGGATACGAGACTGTTGTGTCGTTATTCATTTTCTGCCGTAAGTGTTAAAAATTTAAAGACCCGCCGCTCTCCGTTTAGAGAGAGTCGGCGGGTCAGCGGTCAGTGCGAGATTAAGCGATGGTCATGTCCACGAATTGGTAGTCAAAGCATTGCTATCAGTTTCAGGGTAGGTTATAACCGTGGAGGTAGACACGCTGTTGTACAAATACGTCGTGGAACCCTTTCCCATGTGACGAACTTTGAAAGCGAAGCCAGCTGTGCCTGTGCCATCGGTGGAGCTGGTTAGGGTCAAGGGGCCGTACCAAACGTTGGAATCTTTCGTCAAACCGCCTTTGGCTCCCAATGACGCATATTTGTCAACATACTTGCCTTCAAGGGCATAGTAAGCCTCTTGGGAGGTCGCGACGGCGTGATAAGCGGACTGAGCCGCGTTGTCCTGGGCGCCCCTGCGATACTTGGCGTACTGCGGAATGGCGATGGCGGCCAAGATTCCGATGATGGCCACGACGATCAAGAGCTCAATCAGAGTGAAGCCTTCGCGCTTCTCGTTAATCTTTGCGAACATGAATAACTCCTCGTGTTCAGGCCTTAGGGCCTTTTGATGTGGGTTTGAGAGAACGTGTCGAATATTTTCGGCTGTTGCCAAGCCAACAAATCTTGCGAAGTGAATAAGCAAATTGGATGCCAACTCCGGCGCGGGAAACCAAATTATTTGAAAAAAGCCGTATTATCAGCTTTTTATCCATTATACCGCAACTCGCTCCCGAGAGGAACAAATCGCGCCGCAAAGCCGCGAGCCCGCATTCGCCGCATTTTCGGGCGTGAGGGAGGGCCTGAGCGTTCGCGATTTCCAATCCCGGAGCTGACGCGGATTAGTTGTGTGGCGGGTGGTCAAAAGGCACAACATATTCCGCGCCATGGCAAAACAAGAAATGGCCATGTGAAGTTTGCGTTAACCAAAAATGCATCGAGTGGTCAAATGGCGTGTGCGAGAAGCGGCCAAAAAAGCTAAAATCCGTGATTTTTGTTTAAAATCATATATAAATATTTAATATCGCATATTAATCTCATGATAAGGTTAAAATTACAACGCAAAGTTTTGGTGCATCGGAATTCCATTTTAGGTGAACAAAGATTGTGCATCTTTGGCGGTTTTTCGGTCAATGTCCGCGAACGCGGGTTTTTGACGGGACGGGACGAAGATTTCCGGCGGGTTGACCGTTTTCGGTCCGAAAGGCCCTTTCGGCGCCCGATGACCGGGGAGGAGAGGGAACCGGTTCGGCGGGAACCGGTTTGGGGGGGCGAGGGGAGTCGGTCGCGGGACCCGGTCACAAAGGCTCTTTCCGGGGTCATTGCCTTGAGCGGTGAGGAGCCCGATTCGGCGGGGACCGATATTCGGGGGTTTCGAGCGTCTCTGGTCAAACAAACGTCCCGGCCGGTGTCAGAAGATCACTTCCACTTGACCGGGTCCCGCGACCTTGGCGGAGATGGTTTTTTTGCTGTCCAGGTTGACCACGGCTATGGTGTCCCCCAAAGAACCGCTTTCTCTGGCCTGACCCAGGGCGGAGACCTTCAAACCGCCGGATTGGGCGATTATGGTGACGTTGTCGCCTTTAAGGACCGCCGACGTTTGAACCAGGTCCCTTTCTCTCACCGGCTCCCCGGCTCTGAGCGCCAGTTTGAGGGTCCGGCCGACGCCCTGTTCGGCGGAATTCAAAGCGCCTCTCGCCCCGGCGAAGGTAACGTGGTTTTCCGTCAAATCGTCCCAAGTCAGGGTTTTTCCCTTGGGAAGGTCTCTGGCGGCCGTGAGGGCCGGAACGCTCAGATCCATTCTCACGTTAACCCTGAGTCTGGCCAGCTCCTTGCCTTCCGAACCGAAATGAATCGTTCCCGTCAAATGGGCCGGGTTGGGGGAGGGTTGGGGCGAAAACCGGCATTCCACCTTGCCCGAGCGCGGCAGGGAAGGCGGTTTGGCGTATTTGAGGGAAAGGATGTCGTAACGGCCCGAGGCGTAGGGCTCCGCGCCGTTCAGATACTCTTTTACCGCGTCGGCGATCCGGTCGTGGGACGGTTCGATCCCCCGGCCCGTGACGGTCACGGTCTCGGGTATCAGCCATCTCGCCTCTTTGACCGGACCCCCCGAGGCCAGAAGAATGGTCTCGAGTTCCCGGCGTTTCAGCCTGAGCTCCCCGTTCGGGTCCGGGGTCGCGCCCAGATCTATCGATCCCAAGGTCTCGAGCAAAGCGTTTTCCGTCTCCGGGTCGGCCGCTTCGCCGTCGGGGGTGATGTCGGCGATGCTCCCCAAGGTTATCCTTTCCCCGCTCACGAGGTTCTCGGGGGAGATGATTACGGAAACCCCGGCGTCAAGGCTTCGGGGGAGAAGAAAAACGATGAGAGCCGCGAAAACGGGGAAAAGGGTTTTGAGGACCCGGGAGAGAACGGCTTTCGCGAAGGGCGAAAAACGGGGAAAACACTCCCGGGGCGGGGGCGGGGGCGGGGGCGGGGAGAAAGAAGGTCTCGTTTTCGCGGGCTTTCGTTCGGACATGTTCGCTCCTTCGGACAATCGGGCGGATTAACGCGGCGGGGCCGCCGTTTACCTCTTCAGATTGTTGGCTATGGCCAACATCTCGTCGGAAGTGGTGATGGCCTTCGAGTTCATTTCGTAAGCCCTTTGGGCGGTTATCATCTCGACCATTTCCATGACGACTTCGACGTTGGAGAGCTCCAAAAACCCGTGGGCTATTCCGCCGAAGCTTTCCTCGCCCGGGTTCCCGTCGATGGGGGGGCCGGAAGCGGCCGTGGGTTCGTAGATGTTGTAACCCATGGCGAACAGTCCCGGGGGGTTCACGAAGCGGGACAGGAGAATGCGGCCCTCGGCGAGGATTTCCTGACGATCGTCCAAAGCGGTTATGAAACCGAAATTGTCTATTTCAATGTGAACGGCCTCGGCGGGGACCATGAACTCCGGATCGAGGGGATTGCCGTCCTGACTCACTATGACCCCGTCGCTGTTCAACTTGAAGGCCCCGTCCCGGGTGTAGAAGAGTTCCCCGTTTCTGATGACCCTGAAATATCCCTCCCCCTCTATGGCCACGTCCAGGGGGCTGTCCGTTTTGACGTAGTCGCCCTGGGTGTGGATCTTGGCCGTGGTGTTGACCTTGGTTCCCAAACCCACCTGAACGCCCACGGGAATCTGTTGACCCCCTATGGTCTCGGTTCCGGCGAACTTGTGGGTTTGGTAGATGAGGTCCTGGAACTCGGCCCGGTTCTTCTTGAACCCCGTCGTGTTCACGTTGGCCAGGTTGTGGGCTATGACGTCCAGGTGAGTCTGCTGGGCAATCATGCCGGTGGCGGCGCTGTAAAGAGAACGCATCATGGTTGGTGCCTCGCGAAAATGTTCCGTCTCCGAACGACGGGACCTTTATTGTCGAAAAGTCAAAAAACTTTCGGGTTTTTGAAAAACAAACCCGAAAAAACCGAAAAACCGGCCGCGTCCGTCAGGTCAGTTTGCCCAACTCGCCCGTGGCTTTTTGATCCATCTCCTGCTTGGTGTGAACTATCTTCTGAAGAGCCTCGTACACGCGGTAGATGTCTATGAGTTCCACGGATTCCGAAACCGGGTTGACGTTGGACATCTCCAGAAAACCTTGTTCGATGGTTGTCTCTTCCGCGGGCTCGGGTTCGAAATCGGGGGACTTGGGAACGAAAAAGTCATAACCCTCTTTGATGAGCATGTTGGGATCCTCGAACTCGACGAGTTCTATTTGTCCGATGACCAGGGATTCGAGGTCCTCGTTTACCGCCTGGACTTGTCCTTCGCGCTCGATGATGACTTTTATGGTGCCCGCGGGAACGACCCCGGCTCCCACGAGGGGATAGCCGTCGGCCGTGACTATTTCACCGTCGCTGTTCACGGAAAAGGTGCCGTTCCGGCTGAAGCGGAGACCGTTGGGGGTTTCTATCTGAAAAAACCCGGGCCCGTTCAAGGCCATGTCCAGGTCGTTTTCCGTCAGTTTGAAAGGTCCCTGTCCGAAATAGGTCTTGGACTGCTTGACCAGATAACCCTCGAAGATGGGCACGTCCTTCTTGTAACCGGCCGTGTTGACGTTGGCCATGTTGTTGGACGCGAGATGCATGCGTTCTTCCTGGGCCATCATGCCGAGGTAGGTGTTTCCCGAATGGTAGGGGTACGGTCCGATGAACATGATAACTCCTTCCGAAATTGTGGGAGAGCAAATTAAAGGCCAAAAACGGCGGCAAGTTTTTCTTCGTCCGTTTCTCGAGAACTCCGACTCGGGAAAACGGGGACGAATCGAAGACATTCCGCGGGCGAAGCCCGGACAAACGTCGGAAACGAACGCCGCGAAGTCCGGCCGGCGGGGGGAGTCCCCGACGGTTTCCGAACATGGCCATAGCGTTTTCCGTACCAAAATTTCAAAAGGGTTCCGTGACGGATAATTTGGCGACGTGAAGCGAATCTCGAGGAATCCCTCGGAACGCCCGCCGGGAAAAGCTTCCGCGGGTTCGGGATCGCGACGAAACCTCGGGTTTTCCGGCGGTTCCGGCTAAAGCCAATCGCGGACCGGGAAAATAATTCCCTTCACGGATAACCGGGAAGTCACTTGAGGTACGTTTGAAGCGCCCTTCCGAACGGGGGGATTTCGGTCTTCCCGGACCCCGGGGCGGTTCCGAAAATCTTCGTTTTCGCGGCCAAGGGGCGCGTCAATTTTTTGGCAGCTCCACATAAATCGTTCATAATCATGGATATTTTAAGTGGCATGGGCATTGCTAAGTCAGGAATCGGAACATCAAAACCCCTTTCCGGGAGGAAAATCATGCTGCTCATAGACACTGGAAAAAGACCCGAAAATCCCTTCAATCAAGAAGCGCCGTCGTGCCTCGAGTGGGGAGCCGGGTTTTGGATGAATCTTTTCGATCAACTGGACTCTCCCGTTTTGGTCTACGAGGCCGGGGGAAGACTCGCTTATTCCAACGGCGAGGCCAACCGGCTTTTGGGGCTTGAGGGCAAAGGGGGGGGCGTTCTTCCCGAATGCCTGAGTCCCTTGACCAAGGGGGCGGAAGGCCTGGAAATGTACGACCGCGGCAGGGAAGTGACCGTGAGCGGGGTCGACGGCGGGGGAACCGTCCGTTTCGTCCTGAAGAACGTGCCGGGGGGTCGTTTCGGAAACTTGATCCTGGCCGCCGGACTCGTCGGGGACGGGCGCGGCGTCTCTTCGGCCGTCGGAAAAGACCGCTTCGGCGACGAGAGCATGGCCATCGCGGGCGAAGTCAGCCAAAAGGTCAAAGGTCCCTTGGCGGGCATAGAGCTCTACGCCTCCATTCTGGGAGAGGAACTGGAAGAGAGGGAAGACGGGGACCTCGCGGCCATAATCGACGGGATCAGGTACGGGGTCAGGGAGGTGAACGAATATCTGACCAGCTTCGAGTCCATGACGGGACCTTTGTCCCTGGATTTGAAACCCCACAACCTGGCCGAAGCGATAGACGAGGCCCTGGAGGCCTTGAAGGGCGTTTTCAAGTCCAAAGGCATAGGGGTTCTCGTCGAGCAAAAGGACCTCGTGGTCGAAATCGACAAGAATCTCATGGTTCAGACCTTTCTGAACATTCTCCTGAACGCCGCGGACGCCATGCCCGACGGGGGAAGACTCTCGGTTCGTCTGGAGCTGAACCGCAAGGGAGAGGTCGAGGTCATTTTCACCGACACCGGTCCCGGGGTGTCCTTCGAGGACTCCCGACGGATCTTCAATCCCTTCTACACCACCAAAAAACAGCCTTTGGGTTTGGGGCTCCCGGTCAGCCGGAGAATAGTCGAAGCCCATCAGGGACGGATAACCGTGGGTCAGGACGATCCGACGGGGGCGAGGATCAAGGTCGTGATTCCCCGCATCCCGGGGGACTCCCCGGCCCCGGGCGGTTTGAATTGAGGGTCGAAACCCTCCCGGGTCGTCGCGGTCGCGGCGCCCGAAAAACGGAATCTTCCGGGACGAGCGTTTCCGATTCATGCCTTTCGGGCGGACCTTCCCGGACCGCGGGACGAAACCCGCGGGAAAAGTTAAGGTGACTTAGATGAAAGCAAGACACATTTTGGCCGCCGAGAGCGACGGAAACATGCGCGGGGCGCTTTTCACCGCGCTCACGAGACTGGGGCACGCGGTGGAGACCGCCGGCGACGGCGAGGAAGCCCTCGCGAGATTCGGGGCCGAGAGATTCGACCTCGCCCTGATTGACCTCCGTCTCGGGAAGATCCCCGGTTTGCGGGTCTTGAGGGAGATCAAAAAGCTTCGCCCCGATTTTCCGGTCATCATCCTGTCCCAGGGCGGAAGGGTGGAGGACGCGGTGGCCGCCATGCGCGAGGGGGCGCAGGATTTTCTGATGAAGCCCTTCCCCGCGGGGGTCATCGAGGGAACCGTCGCGAAGATCTTCGAGAAGGACGGGGAAAAGGCCAAAGAAGCCCGGGAAAACGGCAAAGACGCCGTTTCCAAATCCGGCGAAACTCGCCCGGTGGTTTTCAAGAGCGAGATAATGGAAAAGCTCCTGAATCTCGCCAAACACCTGGCCGATTCCTCGGCGACCGTCCTGTTGCAGGGGGAGAGCGGCACGGGCAAGGAGGTCATGGCGCGCTTCATCCACAACAATTCCAAAAGGAAGGACGGACCCTTCGTCGCCGTCAACTGCGCGGGTCTTCCCGAGGCCCTTTTGGAGAGCGAGCTTTTCGGTCACGAGAAAGGGGCTTTCACCGGGGC
>JAITKT010000085.1 GCA_031278225.1 Deltaproteobacteria bacterium | reverse complement strand
ATTCGCGCCCGGTCGGCGGGTCCGGGCCGTAGACCCCGCGGGGTCGGGCGACGGGCGTCTTTGACCCGTCGGATCGGTGATTGCGCCCGAAATTAAGCCAACATCGTTTAAAATAAGTGATTTTAACTTAAAATCAAAGTTTTCAAAATAATTTTTTGTCGCCAACCAAAATGGTGAAATCCGCCTCGAAAAAATTCCCTTGGAAAAACGGGGAAAAACGGGACAAAGACCGCCGAGAGTCCCAAACCCCCGAAATTTTTTCGCGTTCGCGGAGCCCGCGGCGACCATTGGTTTCGGGCGGCGGGAATTCGCCCCTTTTCGGCGAAACGGGGGTCATGTTCGAGGTTCGGGAACACTTGGGGGAAAAGTTCGAAAACCCGCGATCCCCGCGAAACCGGCGGGCATGGGGCGCGAAGCCCGGGGCGCGCGCCCGAAAGCCTTGATTGGCGGTCGAAAAGAAAAACGAACTTTAAAAAAAATAAAAATTTTAACTACCCCCGGAAAAATCGAAAAAAATGTTACCAGCTTGTCCGGGATCAAAAGTTGTTCAAAAAACCGGATTGGGTAAAAACACTTTGTCGTTCATAAAATTAACGAAGCGGTTAATTGAGTGCGATCAAAGACTGAAAACTCCCGGGGGCTTTATGATTTCCAAAGAGTTTTCCGTTTTCAAGCTTCGAGGAAACGGAAATCTCCGAAGGGGAAAGTCAAAAACCGAGAAAATCCCAAAAAAACGGGACCGTCGGTTTTTCCCCCGAAGAGTGGACTTTCCCCGCCAATCCTTGTCCCGGCTTGTCCCGGAATCACCATGACAAGCCGATTTTCGCTTAAACATAACGACAAAAAACGTTTCACGATTTCGTGAACGTCTTTTGACTTTTTTTCCGCCGCAATCGATGCTATTAAACACTGATTATATGTTTTGCGCGAGGCGGAGCCCTCCCGGGCGATGCCGTCACTCCTCGATTGCGAACGTCGATCCGAAACCGCCGGTCAGGTTTCGCGCGGTAAGCCGAAACCGACCCGGACCCGACGGGAATCCCGCCAAATCCTCTCCGACCCGGCCCCATTCCATCAGGAGCCCGAAATCGCTTCGGCGAACTCGAGAAGGGTTTGGAACGGCGGAGAAACAACCGCGTTTTTCCGCCGTCAAAAACCACAAGGGCGTTTCGGCGCCCGGAAACCCCGACGAAAAAGGCGGTTTCGACCCCGGCCCGCGGAAGCGGGTCATCCGCCGCGAACGTCCCGAGGCTGCCCCTCGGGCGTTTCCGGACGATTCGGGGTACCGGTCCGAATGTTTTCCAAAATCATCGCGATGATTTTGACTTTTTTTTCCGACCCGGATTCGTTTACATTCGGGTCGAAATTTCTCTCGGAGGAAAAGGTTTTATGATTTGGGAAGAACTTGACATCGATCTCATACTCACGGACGTGAAAGCCGAAAGTTCGGACGACGTCATGGAAACAATCGGACAAAAGCTCGTCGACAAGGGTTACTGCAAGGAAACCTTCGTCGGGGCTTTGAAAAAGAGGGAATCCGAATTCCCCACGGGAATAGACATCGACGGATTCGGAATCGCCATGCCCCACACGGACGTCACGCACGTCGTCAAATCCGGCATGGCTCTCGGGGTTTTGAAGACGCCCGTCGTCTTCACGCAAATGGGTACCGAGGACAGTCCCGTCGAGGCGCGGATTGTCGTTATGTTGGCCATAGAAAACGCCAAAGCGCATTTGGCGAAAATGCAGCAAATCCTGACGATTTTTCAGGACAAATCGGTTCTCGCGAGAATCGGACAAAGCGCGACCGGCGAGGAAGTCGTGAAAATCATCAGGGACAAGGAGCAGACATGAAGAAAAAGGTAATCGTCGCCTGCGGCGGCGCGGTGGCCACCTCCACGGTGGCGGCGAGCAAGGTGGCCGAACTTTGCAAAAAAAACGGAATCGACGTCGAAATCAATCAGATCCGGATCTCGGAAATCGAATCCAATCTCACCGGAGTCTCTTTAATCGTCACGACATCCAAGGTTAAAAGGGACTACGGGGTGCCGATCATAACGGGAATGCCCTTTATTTCCGGCGTCGGCGTCGAGGCGACGGAGAAGGCGATTTTGGACGTTCTGAACATTTAACACTCACTCTTTCGGGGGTTTTTCACAATGGAAATATTCGCAAACATCATCAATTACGTGATCGCCATGGGGCCGTCGGTCATGCTCCCGATCGTCCTCGCCATTTTAAGCGTGGCGGTCGGGGTTTCCGTCGGCAAGTCCATTCGTTCGGGACTGATGGTCGGCGTGGGTTTCGTGGGTCTGGGCTTAATCGTCGGCATGATGAACGAGCAGCTCGGACCCGCCGCCACCGCGATGTCCCAGAACTTCGGACTCACCCTGAGCGTCGTCGACGTGGGTTGGCCCGGAGCCTCTCCCATCACCTGGGCGACCAAGATAGCCACGGTCGCCATCCCCATAGCGATAGCGGTGAACCTCATCATGCTTTTCTTCAAGCTCACGAGGGTCATCAACATCGACATCTGGAACATCTGGCACATGACCTTCACCGGCGCCATCGCCTACACCGCGACGGGAAGTTTCGCCATAGGCGTCGTCGGGGTCATCGTCCACGCCGTCATCGCCTACAAACTCGGGGACCTCTGGGCGCCGCTCATGAAGGACTATTTCGAGCTCGACGGGCTCACGGTTCCCCACGGAACCTCGGCCTACATGGCCCCGGTCGCCTGTTTCACCGACTGGGTCATGGAGAAAATCCCGGGGATCAACAAGATTGACTTCACCGCCGACACCCTCCACGAGAAGGTCGGGGTTCTCGCCGAGCCCATCGTCATAGGCGGCGTCCTGGGCGCCGTGGTCGGCTTTTTGGCCGGTTACGACGCGAAACTGGCCCTCCAGCTCGGGGTCAAGATGTCCGCGGTCATGGTCCTCATGCCCAAGGTCGTGAAATGCATCATGGACGGACTCCTTCCGCTTTCGGAGCGGGCCAAGGAGGTGTTGACCAAGAAATACGGCGGCAATTCCGAGTTCTACATCGGTCTCGACCCCGCCATCCTCCTCGGGGACGCGCAGGTCGTCACGACCGGCCTCATCTTCATCCCCCTGACCATACTCATCGCGATAATCGTCCCCGGAAACGTCATCCTGCCCTTCGGCGATCTCGCCACCATCGGATTCTTCATCGCCATAGCCGTCGCCGTCCACAAGGGGAACCTCTTCAGGTCCTTAATTTCGGGCGTCGTCATCATGTACTTCACCATTTGGGTGGCGAACAAGACCATAGGCTGGGTGACCCAGATGGGAATCGCCACGAACTCCATCAGCCCCGACACCCAGATCGCGGCCCTGGACCAGGGCGGTTGCCCCATAACCTACGTTTACACCGAGATGTTCATGAGCGGAAAGGACATGTTCGCCCTGATTTTGGTCGCGGCGGTCTACGTCTTCTGCTGGTTCTTCGCGGTCAAGCTCTCGAGACAGAGGGCGGCGGCCCTGAAAGCCCGGGAAGTCGCGGCTCAATAGCGTCCACAACCGAGGTCGACGACCCGCGGAAACCAATCGCTTCCCGGGTCGTTGACGGCGGTTTTTTCAAAGGATCTTCAAACATATGAAAGCCGGCATAGTTCACGCCAAAGGGGACATCCGCTTTGGCGACATCGAAAAACCCGAAATCGAACCCGGAAAGGTTCTCATCAAAGTCAAATACACGGGCATCTGCGGATCGGACATCCCCAGGGTTTGGGGAGACGCCTGCCGTTTCTTCCCCAACGTCCTCGGTCACGAGTTTTCCGGAACCGTGGAAGAGGTCGGGGAAGGGGTGACGGATCTCAAACCCGGCGACCGGGTGGCCGGGGTGCCCTTAATCCCCTGTTTCGCCTGCGAGGACTGCGCCCGGGGAGACTACTCGCTTTGCAAACACTACGGTTTCGTGGGCTCCAGGCAATTCGGGAGCTTCGCCGAGTACGTGCTCCTCCCCCGGAAGAACGCGGTGAGGTTTGACCCCGAAGTCTCCTTCGAGAAGGGGGCCTTCTTCGAGCCCGCCACCGTGGCCTATCACGGCCTCAAAAGACTGAATTTCGTCGAGGGAAAGAGCGTGGCCATCCTGGGCGGCGGAACCATCGGGCTTTTCACCATGCAGTGGGCCAAAATCTACGGGGCGAAAGAAGTCATGGTCTTCGACATAAGCCCCGCGAGGCTGGATCTGGCCTTGAAAATGGGGGCCGACGGGGTCTTCGACTCGACCACGGCCCGTTTCGAGAAGGACGCGCTCGCCGTCACGGGCGGGGGTTTCGACAGGATCTACGAGACCGCGGGAAACGAGGCCACCATAAAATCGGCCTTCAAACTGGTCAAAAACAAGGGAGGGGTCTGCCTCATAGGCACCCCGACCAGGGACTTCTCCTTCACCGTCGGGGAATGGGAAAACCTGAACCGGAAAGAGTTCACCCTGACCGGGTCCTGGATGTCCTACGGTCCCCCCTTCCCGGGGGAAGAATGGGAAATGACGGCCCACTATTTCAAAAAGGGTCTTCTCAAATTCGACGACTCCCTGATCCACGAAATAGTGCCCCTGTCCCGCATACGCGAAGCCTTCGAAATGTTCGCGACCCCGGGACTCGTCAAGGGAAAGATACTCATCGACAGCGAGAGGTGAAGAGGCGACATGAATCACTTACTTAAGATAGTGGACGAACAGAAGCGCGGGATCCCCGCGGGCGTGGTCTCGGTTTGCAGCGCGAACGAGATCGTCATCGAAGCCGCCATGGAAAGCGCCGCCGGAATGGGAATTCCCGTTCTCGTCGAGGCCACGGCCAACCAGGTGAACCAGTTCGGCGGTTACACGGGCATGAAGCCCGGGGATTTCAAGAAATTCGTCCTGGGCATAGCCGACGCGATTTCTTTCGACAAGAAAAAAATCATTCTCGGCGGCGACCATCTGGGGCCGCTCACCTGGGTGGGGGAAGACGAGGAATCCGCCATGAAAAAGGCGGAGGAACTGGTTTATTCCTACGCCCTCGAGGGTTTCGCGAAGATTCACCTGGACACCAGCATGAGGGTGGCCTCGGACTCCAAGACCGAAAGGCTCTCCGACGCCACCATCGCGAGAAGGGCCGCGAGGCTTTGCCGCGCCGCCGAGGACGCCTTTCAAAAACTCAAGGCCAAGGACCCGAAGGCGGAAAAACCCCTCTACGTGATAGGAAGCGAAGTTCCCATCCCGGGCGGGGCCCAGGAGGAAGAGGACAGCGTCTCCGTCACCACCCCCGGGGCCTTCAAGGAAACCGTCCGGACTTTCAAGGAAGCCTTCGAGAAGAACGGTCTTTCGGACGCCTGGTCCAGGGTCATAGCGGTCGTGGTCCAACCCGGGGTCGAGTTCGGGGACGCCGCGGTCATCCGCTACGACGGGGCCAAGGCCAGAGACCTCTGCGCGTCTCTTAGGGAATACCCCGGAATCGTCTTCGAGGGTCACTCCACCGACTACCAGACCCCGGAGTCGTTGAGGGAAATGGTCGCGGACGGCGTGGCCATCCTGAAGGTCGGGCCCGCCCTGACCTTCGCCTTGCGGGAAGGTCTTTTCGCGCTGTGCGAGATCGAAAACGAACTCGTCCCCGCGGCCAAGCGTTCCTATCTTCGGGAAACCCTCATGGAATGCATGAGCGAAAAACCGGACAACTGGAAAAAACACTACCGCGGCTCCGAAAGCGAGGTGCGCTTCAAGTTGAAATACAGTTATTCGGACCGTCTGAGATATTACCTGACCGAACCCGAGGTGACGGCCGCGATCTCCAAGCTCGTCGACAACCTCTCGCGGGAAGAGATCCCGGACGGCATCCTCAGCCAATGGTTCCCCGTCCAGTACCCGAAGGTCCGTCTGGGGGAATTGAAAAAGACCCCCAGGGAACTCCTGAAGGACCGCGTGAAGGTTCGCCTCGAGGACTACAACGGGGCCTTTTCCGTTCACACCGGGAAAGTCTGAAAACCCTTTTCCCGTTCCGCGGGCCCCCTTCCCCCTCCCCGGCGGGGGGCCCTCTTCGAAAGGACGTCGCCATCACTCTAACGACAACCAAAGAGATGTTGATTGAGGCAAGCCTCGGGGGCTACGGGGTCTGCGCCTTCAACGTCGAGAACATGGAAATGGTCATCGCCGCGATCGAAAAGGCGGAGGCCATGAGAGCCCCGGTCATAATCCAAACCACCCCCGGGACCCTCCGGCACGCGGGGCCCGAAATCTTCGCCGCGATGGTCAAATCCCTCGCGGACGGCGTCCGGGTCCCGGTTGCCCTTCACCTGGACCACGGGGACTCCTTCGAGCTCGCGGTCCGGGTCTTGCGGGCGGGCTACACATCTGTCATGATAGACGGATCCCGCTTGGATTTCGCCGAAAACGTCAGACTCACCAAATCCGTGGTGAGGGTTTGCCGGGCCTGCGGGATCCCCGTCGAGGGCGAACTGGGCGCCATCGGGGGAAAAGAGGACGACCTTTCCGGCTTGTCCGGGGACGGCCTCACGGACCCGGGGGAGGCGGCCGCCTTCGCGGGGGAAACCGGCGTGGATTCCCTCGCCGTCGCGGTGGGCACGGCTCACGGCTTTTACAAAAAGGAACCGAAATTGGATCTGGCCCGTCTCGCGGCCATTCGGGACAAAGCGAAAATTCCCCTGGTCCTTCACGGGGCCTCGGGGGTTCCCTTCGACGCGGTCAGGGCCGCGGTGAAAAACGGCGTCACCAAGGTGAATTACGCGACCGACCTCCGGGTCATATTCACCCAGGCCGTGAAAGACAGTCTCGCGAGGGATCCCAAGACGACGGACCCCAAAAAATACCTCAAGGTGGCCATGGAGGCGGTCAAAAACCGCGCGGAAAGCCGGATCGCGAATTGCGGCGGCGCGGGAAGAATCCCTCCGGAAAACGTCAAACCGAACGTCGGGGTGGACATTTGAAGAAAAGAACCGTTTCGATAACCCGGGATCTTTTGAGGGGACACGAGACCATCGCGTCGCTCGCGGAAAAACACGCCGTTTCCGAGCGCACCATCCGAAACGATTTGGCGGAGATAAACGATTTTTTGAAATCCAGGGGCCTTTCCGAAACCGCGATCGGGAAGGCCGGCCGCGTGGTCGCCGGGGACGATTTCCGGGAAGTCGCGCTTCACCTCGACAAAAAGGACTTCCAAACCTACAGGCTCTCCAAAGAGGAGCGAAAACTCCTGACCTCGCTCCTCCTTCTCACCGCCCCCGGGCACGTCACCCTTTCGACCATGGCCGAAAAACTCTGCGTTTCGAGACAAACCGTCATAAACGACCTGGACGGGGTTAAAAATTATTTGAGATCCAACGGCGTCAGGGTGATTTCCCACCCCAACAAGGGCATGAGAATCGAGGCCCGGGAAAGCGACGCGAGAAAACTCATTTTGAAAATAGCCGCCGCGCGCGGCGCCGAAATCACGAGTTTCGACTCGGGCGTCTTCGCGGACGCCGACCCCGGGGAACGGGAGACGATCCTGAAAATCATGCGGGGGGAAGAGAAGTTTCGGGAGTTGAGACTGACCGACGAGTCCCTCTCCTACGTGAGTTTGTATTTGAACGTCATGGTCGGGAGAATCGCGAACGGTTTTCCGATGGAGCCGCGGCCGCCAGTCGCGGGGCACAAGGCGGCCCTCGCGAGGGACATAGTCCTCGCCCTGAGCCGTCATCGCGGGTTTGTTCCCAACGACGACGAAGAACGTTTTTTGGCCGAAATTTTGGAGACCTGCAAATACGCCGGAGGAAAAACCCAAAACAAAGACGCCTTGAAGATTCAGCTTCTCACGAGCAAATTCATAGAAAACGTCTCGAAAGCCCTGAAAATCGATCTCCTCGAGGATTACGACTTCCACGGGCACCTCTGCGCCCACGTGAGTTCCGTGGCGTCCAACAAAAACTCCTTCATGCCCAAGATCCCGGAAGCCCAGGACATCCTGAACAAAAACAAAGAGGTCCACGAGGCGGTCAAGGCGAACGTCGGGGTCTTCGGGGACTTCATAAACCCCGACGCCCTGGACATGGAGCTCACCTACATAACCATCCACGTCTGCGCGGCCATGGAACGGGCGAAACAAAACGTCGCGCCCTTGAGGGTGGCTCTCGTCTGCCACGGGGGAATCTGCACTTCCAAACTGCTTCACGCCAAGCTCAGAAAATATTCGACCTATGACGTCCGCGCGGTGATTTTCGAGCACGAGGCCAAAAACCTCAAAAAAGAGGACATCGATCTCATCATCACCACCGTTCCCATACTGGACGCGGAAGCGGAATCCGTGCTCGTTTCGCCCTTTTTGTCCGACGAGGACTTCCAAAAAATCTCCGAGAAGGCGGATTCCCTGAGAATCAAAAAGAAGATAGCGGTCAAAAAAAGGCGATCTTTAATCGGCGGAAAGGAAATAATCCAAAAAATAACGCCGTTGGTGACGAAATACCTCCCCCGGGACGGAAGGGATCTGCTTTCCGACATAAATCTCGTCCTGGAGGAAATGTTGGGAGTCAAGGACAACAAACATTCTTTGTCCCCCAAACTTTCCGACCTTCTCTCCCCGGAATTCATCCGTTTGGACGTCCGCTGCGAGGATTGGGAAGACACGGTGAGAAAATCCGGCCAGATGCTTCTGGACAAAAACCGGGTGGAGAGCCGATACATTTCCGCGATGATAGACAACATCAGGGAAAACGGTCCCTACGTCGTCATATCCAAGGGATTCGCCCTGCCCCACGCGGCGATAAGCGAAGGGGCGCTCCAGGTCGGCATGGCTCTCATAAGACTCACCGAGGGGGTGTCATACGACGAGACGTCGGACGAGCCGGTGGATCTCGTCTGCTCATTCAGCGCCATTGACGAGGAAACCCACATGAGGGCCTTTTTCAATCTCGTGAACATCCTGCGCCTTGACGATTTCAAGGACGAGCTGAGAAAGGTCAAAACGAGCGAGGAGGCCCACGCTCTCATCAGGGATTACGAGGAAAGCATGGAGGGCTGACGGGCTTTTTTATCATCGAAGGCGTCCGACGGATCCGCGACTCCAAGGGGCGCCAAAAGGTTTTTCGCGGGTTTCCCGCTTAGGAGCAACACAAATGATCGAGTCGAACATGACGGTTCAAAACGCGTCGGGACTGCACGCGCGTCCCGCGTCCGAATTCATAGCTCTCGCCAACAAGTTCAAGGAATCGAACATCACCGTGACCCACGGCGGAAAAGAGGTGAACGGCAAGAGCATTCTCCATCTTCTGACCCTGGGCGTGGGCCCCGGGTCGGAGATCACCGTGAAGGTCGAAGGCGGCGCCGAAGAGGACGTCCTCTCCGAATTGATTCGATTCCTGAAAGAACTGAAAGACTAGGAGCCAAAACATGCCCGCGCTCAAAGGAACGGGAGCATCCCCCGGAATCGCCATAGGCAAGGCCCTGGTCATCAGGGAAGAAATCATAACGGTCGACAGAATCGAAATAGCCGAAGAGGACGTCAAGGACGCCCTGAAGAGTTTCGAGGAAGCGACCTCCATCTCTTTGAGGCAGCTCGAGCTCGTGCGGGAAAAGACCTCCGCCAAGCTCGGGAAAGAAAAGGCCGCGATATTCAAGGCCCATCAGGACATCCTCCTGGACCCGGCGCTCCGGGACTCCGTCAAGAGCAAGATAAAGGACGGGAGGGTTTGCGCCGCGTTCGCGGTCCAGGCCACCTTCGACGAGTTCTGCGCCATGTTCGAGGGGGTCGACAACGAATACCTGAAGGAAAGGGCGGCGGACGTGAGGGACGTCGGACGGCGGGTCGTGAGAAACATCCTGGGGAAAAAGGTGATTGACTTAAGCGCCCTTCCCCCGTCCAGCGTGATAATCGCCAAGGACCTCATGCCCTCGGACACCGCCATGATGGACCTCGACAACGTCAGCGGATTCATCACCGACGCCGGGGGCCGCACCTCCCACACCTCCATCATGGCCAGAAGCCTCGAGATCCCCGCGGTGGTGGGGGCCGTGGGCGTTCTGGACGCCGCGAGGGACGGTTCGCTCGCGGTCTTCGACGGCCGCGAGGGGGAGATTGTGATAGACCCCTCCGAGGACCTCCTCCTCGAGTACATCGCGAAAAGGGACGACTACGTCAGGGAACGGGAGAAGCTCGAGGCCCTGAGGCTGCTCCCGGCCGTCACGAGGGACGGGAAAGAGGTGCGCCTGTGCGCGAACGTCGGAAACGAGGCCGACGCCGAAAGCGCCTTGAAGCACGGGGCCGAGGGCATAGGCCTCTACCGCACGGAATTCCTCTACATGCAATGGAACGCCTTCCCGTCCGAGGACCAGCAGTTCGCGGCCTACAAGGCGGTCTGCGACAAAATGGCGGGTCACGGGATAATCATCCGCACCCTTGACATAGGCGGGGACAAAGACCTCCCCTATTTCAAGTTTCCCCCCGAGCTCAACCCCTTCCTGGGTTGGAGGGCGGTGCGCATGTGCCTCGACAAGGAAGATCTCTTCAAGGCCCAGTTGAAGGCGATAATAAGGACCAGCGCCTTCGGCAAGGTGAGGATCATGCTCCCCATGATCATAAGCCTCGAGGAGTTCAGAAAGGCCAAGAGCCTCATAGCCGAGTGCAAAAACGAGTTGAAGGAGGCCAAAATCGATTTCGACAAGTCGATAAAGGTCGGAATGATGGTCGAGACCCCGGCCGCGGTCCTGATGGCCGAGGAGTTCGCGAACGAGGTGGACTTCTTCAGCATCGGCACCAACGACCTCACCCAGTACATTCTGGCGGTCGACAGAACCAACAAGAACATAGCCCATCTCTACAACCCCTTCCATCCCGCCGTGCTCCGCGCGATAAAGAAGGTGATAGACGCCGCCCACAAGGCCGGGAAATGGACCAGCATGTGCGGGGAGCTGGCCGGGGACGAGAGCGCGGTTTTGCTGCTCCTGGGTCTGGGCCTCGACGAGTTCAGCATGAGCTCCATATCGGTCCCGGTCGTGAAAAAGATCATCCGCAACGCGGACTACAAGTGCGCCCTGAAGATAGCGGAAGCCGCCCTGAAGGCCGACACGGTGGAGGCCGTCCGGAAAATAACACACCCGGAAAAGCCCGAGTCCCCCCCCATATGCGCGTTGCCGGAGGCGGAGGCGGAACCGCCGACGACGAAATAGGGAAACCGGGGCCCGAAAAGCGGCGGGAAAAGAAGGAGGGGGGCGGTCAAAACGGCGGATTGCCGGATCGCCCCGATCCTCGGGAGCCGCGCGTCGATTTCCTTTCCGGGGGAGGCGCCCCCTCCCGATTTTCGGCGCGAGAGGCTCCGGGACCTTCGCCTTCGGCGCCGGGCAGGCGATGTCCTTCGCGCTCCGGCCCGCTCCCCCTCAGCCGCGACGGCAAAAGGGAGCGATGATTTCATCGGAAAAACCGCACTCTTCCGAAAAGCCGCGGATCGGCCCGGGCGCGATGCCGCGCCAATTCGGACAACCCGACGCGACGAGGTCGTCCTCAATCGCGCCGAGCGCGTTCGCCGGTTTCGGCCTGACCTTGGCGCCAAGGTCCCTCATCGCTTCCTTCGCGCGGGTGTCGTAATCCTTCGAATGGGGCGGGACCGCGACAATCTCGAAAAGGGTTCCCCCGGTCTTGTTCCGGATGAGATTCGCCGCTTTCGAAACGCTTCCGCCCCGTGAAAACCGCGCCGTCGGCGCGTCGTTCCTTTCTCATGAAACGCGGGCGCCGCGGTTTCGCGGGGGTTTTGACCCTCCGGGGCTCGGACCGTTTATTTCCGAAAAAAAACCCGCGCGCCGCGAGGGTGACTTCGGGAAACTTGGGGTTAACCCGCGCGTCCCGCGAAGTCTCGTCGAACGCCCCCGGGCGTCAACCGTTCGAACCGACGAAACCGTTCGGATCATGGTCCCGAAGGGATTCGAAAAGCAAGATCCGGTTTTTTTCCGCGGGCGGCGGCGGGTTTTCCCCCCGCGAATTTTTTTCGCGAACCGTTTTCGACCCGGTCCGAAAATTTCCCCGGGAAGGGAAACGCGCCGCGCGTCCCCGTCGCCGCGGAAACATGTTTTTCGTTTCGGATGACATACAATTGTCATAACTGTGGTTTCAAAGGCCCAAAACATTAAATGATAAATCATGATTGCGTATTTCATACGATTTAATGTCATCTTTCGTCGGGATGATTTCACCCCGGGGCCTTTCCGTTTTCCGCCGGCGGCTTAATCCGCGCGGGCGAAACCGCGGGAAACCCGCGAGGTTTCCGGGGGTCCCCGAAAAACGCTTCGTTCTTGGAAAACGAATGTCCCGGGCGTCTTTTCTCGTTGACCCTGGAAGAAAAAAGCGGTAATCCTTGCGAAAGCCCCGGGAATATTCTATGATTGAGCCGAGATTGGCCGGGGTATTCGATTGTTCGCCGAACGGCCGTCAACGCCGTTTCGAACCGCGTTTTTTCGGGAAATGAAATAAAGCTTCATTCTTCTCGGTTCCAAATCCGGCCCGCGTTGAGATTCGAGCTTTCGTTTCGCGGCCGCGCCCGGCGATTGGAAAACGACGCCATCGCCGCGACGCGAAAAAGCGACGGCGCGGGTCATGGCGGTCGTTTTCGCCTTTTTCGGGAAAATCCCCGCCGGAGAAGGGTTTTGGCCCGCGATTCTTTTTTTTTTTTTCGCCGCGCGCGAGACATCATCATCAAACGACAGGAAACGACAGGAGATTATTCGTGAGACACGACGTAAAAGATCCGGATCTGGCCGGCAAGGGCGACGACAGGATTCAATGGGCGGCCAAAAGCATGCCGGTTTTGGAAATGATTAAGAAACGCTTTCACAAGGAGAAGCCCCTGAAAGGCGTTCGTCTGGGACTCTGTCTCCACGTGACGACGGAAACGGCGTCCCTCTGCCGGACCCTCAAGGAGGGGGGAGCCGAGGTCTACCTCTGCGCTTCCAACCCCCTTTCCACCCAGGACGACGTGGCCGCCGCCCTGGTGAAGACCGACGACATACCCGTCTTCGCCATAAAGGCCGAGGACCACGAAACCTATTACAAACACATCTACTCGGTCCTGGAGGCGAAACCCAACATAACCATGGACGACGGGGCGGATCTCCTCTCCACCCTCCATTCCGAGAAGCCGGAGCTCTTGAGCGAGGTCATCGGGGGGACGGAAGAGACCACGACCGGGGTCATCAGGCTCAAGGCCATGGCTCGGGACAAGGCCCTGAAATACCCCGTGATCGCCGTGAACGACGCCATGACCAAGCATTTCTTCGACAACCGCTACGGCACCGGGCAAAGCACCATAGACGGCATAATAAGGTCCACCAACCGCCTGCTCGCGGGCTCGGTCTTCGTGGTGGCGGGTTACGGCTGGTGCGGCCGGGGAGTGGCCAAAAGGGCCGACGGCATGGGGGCGAGGGTCATCGTGACCGAGATTGACCCCCTGAAGGCCCTGGAGGCCATCATGGACGGCTTCGAGGTCATGCCCATGGCCGAGGCGGCCCCCATCGGCGACTTCTTCGTGACGGTCACGGGGGACATCAACGTCATCCGCGTCGAACACTTCGAGCTCATGAAGTCGGGGGCCATAGTCTGCAACTCCGGTCACTTCAACGTCGAGCTGGACCTTCCCTCCCTGGCCAAGGCCTCCTCCCATCGCCGTCACATCCGCGAATACGTGGAGGAATTCACCCTGAAATCCACCAAAAACCTCGTCTATGTTTTGGCCGAGGGCCGTTTGATTAACCTGGCCGCGGCCGAGGGCCATCCCTCCAGCGTCATGGACATGTCCTTCGCGAACCAGGCCCTCGCGGCGGAACACGTGGTAAAACACAAGGGAAAACTCCCCTTGGAAGTCTTCCCCGTCCCCGAAAAGATAGACATGGAAATAGCCAAACTCAAGCTCAAATCCATGGGTTTCAAAATCGACACCCTGACAAAGGAGCAGGAAAAGTACCTGGCTTCCTGGCAGTCCGGAACCTGACGCGCTTTCCGGCGGGGGGGACGGCCCCCCCGCCCCGGCGCCGAGGACGACATTCACGAAAAAGAGAGATTCCACTTTGACATTCATCGCGAGGCCGAAAAGATCCGCCGTCCCCGCCGGTCTTTTTTTTCTGGCCTTATGTCTGACAATCTTGGCGGGTCCCGCGGAAGCCCGGCTCCTGGAACCGGACGTGGATCTGGCGGGTCTGGAGGTGCGGCTGGCCGCCCTCAAGGACGATTTCGAGTCTTCCGTGCTCGGGGAAAAGGAAGCGCCCCAATCGGTCCGACAGGCCAATTCCTGGAAAACCATGAGCCTGACCCTCGCGGCCGCGGTCTCGGCCTTGGAGCCGGAACGCTACGGGGACCGGTTCGAACTGAAACAAACCGAGGTGGAGAAAATCTGGAAGGACAAAAACCTCACCTGGGACCACAAGGCCATCTACGCCATGCGTTTCTGCGACGAGTCCCTGACGAGGCTCACGGTGATCTTGGCCGATCGCCGTCAGAACAACGAAGTCCTGACCGAGTTCCAGTCCCTCATGACCCTGCACGGGGTGGACTCCACCAAAGCCATCGCGGAGCCCGCCCAACTCGCCGAGACCAAGGTTTTTTGGTCCAACCGCCTTGTCGCCCTTTTCCCCCTGGTAATCAAAACCGTCGCCGTCTCGAGCGCCTCGGAACTCGACGACATCGTGGAAGACCTCCTGAACAGGGCCGAAATCATAGCGTCGAGGCGGGACATTCACTATCAGGCCAGAATGGAACTTCTGTATCTGAACAACGTCCAAAGCCTCGCGAACATGTTTTTCCTCCTGGCCACCCTGCCCGAGTCCTCGATCCGCGAGGCGGCGGCCGACATAAAAAACGAATGGGAACTTTCCATGCGGGATCAGGACCTCATGGTCGCCCTCAAGGTGTCCTTGTCCCTGATCGCGGCGACCCAGATGTCCTTTAACCTGTCCCTCTGGTACGTGACGGGAAAAAAAACGAAATAGCGGCCGGGCCGCCTCGGATCTTCGGGGATCGGGCACCGGGCCGTCCGGTCTCCGGCGCGAATCCGGGCCGAAATCGTTTCCGGAGCGGTCCCCGTTCTTTCCCGGGCTTCGCGGGGCGCGCGGGATCGCGAAACGAAATTTGACCCGAAAAAGAAAACGCCCCGATCCCGCTTTGGAACCGCCCCGGCCAAAACGGTGCCCGGGACCGGAAACCCCCGTCCGCGCGTGACCGCGTCCCGACGGGATAACCATCGCTTCAATCCCGGGACGAACTTCGAAACGATCGTCCTGACGATGACCGTTTGGGGAGAATTGACCGATGACGCGCGTCGTGAAACGCAAATCGGGAAAACACACTTATTTGTACGAATTGACATCGTATCTCGATGAAAACGGAAAAACCGTAAATGTCCGCAGACGCGTGGGACGCGTGGATCCCAAAACCGGACAGGAAGTTTTCCATCGGGAATACTTTGAACGTTCGGGGCGAGCCGAAAAACAAGAGGATTCAAACGAAGAAACGCGTTATGGCGTCGAGGACGTGAGAAACGCGACCACCAAAACATACGGTGTGAATTATTTTCTGAACAATATCGCCGATTCCATCGGCCTCTCGGAGACTCTGAAATCATGTCTGCCCCGTTTGCGCGAACGGATAATGGCTTTGGCCTGTTATGTCGCGGCGACCGCGGAGCCGATGGCGCTCTTCGATTTTTGGTTGAATGCCAATACCTGTGTTGACGCCGAGGGTCTTTCCTCGCGAACGATTAAAAAATTCCTTATGTCCTTCACCGAGCGCGACACAATCTCATTTTACGAAAAATGGGCGAAAAAAATATCGTCGAGCGAACTCTTGGCGCTTGACATGACCGCGGATTCGTCTTATTCGGAATTCCTGGGAATAATTCCTCTGATGTATGGCGAAGATGACGAAAAACGGCCCAAAGAAAACATTTATCTCGTCGTGGACGAAAAGTCAAGGCTTCCGGTCTTTCAAATGACATATGACGGAGCTCCAAATGACGCGATTGCCCTTAAAACTTCACTTGCCGCCCAATTGGGCCATAAGTCGTCAAACATGGCAATCATCCCGGACAAAGGCTTCGCGAACAAAACAAACATTGACTCGTTGTTGAAGGACGCGGACAAAACGAGATTTATGATTCCGATTCCGCTCACGATGAAATTCGCCAAAGATTTGGTGAAAAACGAAAAAAACGGCATCGATCCGCCCGAAAACGCCATGGCCATCGGCAACGGCGGGCTTTACGCCGTTACCTTAAACAAGTTGTGGAACAACAAGCATGAAATTCACGCGCATATTTTTTATAACGCCGATTTGACGCGTGGTCTGTGGAACAAATTTCACGCAAGCGCTTCTCTCTTAAAAGACATGGTATTATCGGGTCAATGCGACGAAAGACACTATCCCGAGATTAAGAAGTATTTGACAATCAATAAAACATCCGGAAACAAATCCGGTTTAACGGTTAAAATAAAAGAAGACGTCATGAAGAAAAATCTGGCCGACTCGGGTTGGGGTTGGATGGTGTCCGTCGGCAATTTCATTCGCGACCCCAAAGAGGCTCTGCGAACATACCGCTCCAAACGCGTCATGGAAGAAGCATTGGAAAGGTCAGAATATTTTATTGGCCCCGAAACCAATAAACAGCCAAACAAAACTTTCATGAATAACACAAGGTTTGTTTCTTTCATATCTCTTATTTTGATTGCGGAAATTGACAATGTCATGACAAAAACCGGTCTGCGCGAGAAATGGAATGTGTGGGATTTGTTGATGATATTGAAAGGATGTCAAATAATGCGCATAAAGGGAGATACGATATCCACGCCTCTCACGCCGGATCAAAAAGAAATTTTTTCGGCTTTCGGATTTCAAATACCGGAGTGGTGACGCTTTTTTTGATTTCGAATCGGTATCGAACGCGGATCGAACGAATGAGTCCTTCCGGTCAATGGGAGCGACGACCGCGCGATTAATCTTCAAAAACCAAAGCGGCGGCCCCCCGGAACTCGCGAACAAGTCGCCAAACCACCGCGAAACGGCCGGAGAGCTTTTCGGGGATCCCCCGGCGCGGCGGAACGGGCCTTCAAACAACCCATCGCGGGGGGACGTCCGGGTTTCCGATTTTTTTCCTTCGGGGAAGTCAAAATCGCGCGCCGCTTCCGTCCGAATTCTCGTCAGAGACCGCGGGAACGGGAAGGCGTTTTATCCGGGTCATCGCCGGGTTTTAAAATTTTCCGGGTTCCAAAACAAAAAGCGTCAATCCTCCGAAGCCATAAAAGCCAGGGCTTCGGGGATTGCGATTGTGATTGCGCCCGGGGGTCGCGCCCGTTTTTTCGAAAACCGCGAAAACCGCCGATGCCGCGAAAAGAATTTTCGGCGCGCCCGTTTGACCGGATTAAAAAAAAACACCCGCGGGTTCGCGGGTCTTCCTTCGATCGGGCGCGGGCGTTGTCATGTCGGCCGCGCGAAACCCCTAAGGGTCTGGCAATTAATTCAGTTTACAACTATTTGTTCGGAAAAATTGAATAATTCCAATCTCCATGGAAATTAGACCGACGTAAATCTATCGTAGCCATCTGTTCATCGGTTACTTTTTTCCCAGTGTTGTATTTCTTATGATCTAATACACAAGTTACTTTTAATCCTGTCACTGTTGTGGTAGCACTAATCAAATTAACCACAGTTTCATAATCAACCAATGGTTCACCTTTCCAGTTGGTTGATATAAAGGAGAATAGTCTATGTTCAACTCGATTCCACTTTGAGGTTCCAGGAGGGAAATGGGCAACGTTTATCTCGCAATTTATATAATTGGCCAATTCTTTTAACTTATATTTCCACATGCGATTTCTATACCCATTTGAACCTCCACAATCAGCTGTGATTATCAGCTTTTCAGGACTAGCATATATTTTTTTACCTACGTGTTTCCACCATCCTTTTATGGAGTTTACAGCAAATTCACTTGTGTCGTGATCAGTGCCTATATTAACAAAACCTATATTGTGGTTAAGATCATAGATGCCATATGGATGCGCAATAGGAATATCTGGTCCAGGAAAATCATGGCCCTTAACTATTCTAGGATGGTATGACTTTCGCCATTGTTTTCCTTTGTTGTCAAAATTGCCGATTAATTCTTTCTTCTTTGTATCAACAGATATGATAGGATGATTCTTTTTCATTGCCTCCTTTATTAGCCTATTTATGAATTTAAACTGAGCATCTCTATCAATATGACAGGCCCCTTCATCTGATTTAAAATTACCTTGAAGAGTATATCCTTCTTGCTTCAGTATTTGTGCAACTTTGGTATGACTAATAGAGTGTCCTCTGTCCTCTAACTCACGGCAAATTATTCTTGTACTTTTCAAAGTGTATAATCTGGCTGCCTGAGGGTCACCACTCGTACTTTCTTCTACTATTTCAAGAATCGCTTCTACTATAGCTGGTTCTAATGTTACCAGTGAAGGCCTCCCCGCACTTGGTCTGTGAAGCCTGCCAAATTCTAGAGGTTCTTCTTCAAGTTCTTTCATTGCTTTAGTGATAGTAACTCTTGATAGGCCACATATGCCACTGATATATGATACGCCGCCATATCCTAATTTCTTACTGTAGGCTGCCGCTACTACCCTTCGTTGAGGTTTAGGTAAATGAGGCCATACGGTTTTGAAGAATTGTTCGGTATCTCCATCTTCAAACTTCATGATATACAGCCTTTACGGATTTTAACTCCCTAGATATAGGGGGTCATTTTTGCAGAAATACAAGCTGCTGATCCAAAGGCATAATAACATAAAAAGATAAACTTGTAAAGAGATTTATTTTACAGTCCCTAAAGCGGCAAAAGGCCCGCTCCCGGCCGCGGGGAACGCCGGGGATCGGGTCCGCGCGTTTTCGAAGTTTGTCCCGCGAACCTATTCGATCCCTCTCTGGGCGCGCAGTTCGTTGTAGGTGGAAAAAAACTTGGCCACGTGTTCGGTCGCGCTTATCAGGATCCTTTCGATGTCGTCGAGGTCCTTGGTGTTTATGACCGTGTCCAGGGAGAGGCTGAAAGCCACGAGGTCGTCCAGGGAAGTGAATTCGGGCCCTATGAGGGCGATGAACATCCTGTGCCGGACGCGGACCTCCAGGTTGGTGATGGCCTTGAGGAGCTGATTGGAGCGGATGTTCGCGCCGTAATAATCCTCTTGGAGAAGCACCACCTGGAAGGTCCCGAACTTCAGCTGTTTGGCGGCGTCCCTGACGTTCAAGGCGAGGGAGACCTTGTAGCCCATGTTGGTGAGCTTCTCCCTGAGCGTCTCCTGAACTTCCTCGTTGTCGTAGATGACGAGGGCCGTCTTCAAACCTTCCCCGGCGTCGGCCAGGGCGAGATAACTCCTGGCCTCCGCCGCGTTGTAGCCGGCTATGTTGTAAACCGCGCCTACCTTGGACCCGGGGGCGGAAAGGGTGGAGCCTCCCTCGCGGGTCCGGGGACCGCGGGCGGAACCGCGTCCCGGATCCCTTGGGAAAAGTCCTCCGGGGGCGTTTTCGTCCCGCCGGGGAGGTCCAGGTCCGGCTCAATCGTGACCGTGTTCTTTTGTTTGCAACTCGGGCAAACGAAGGTGAAGGGCCTTCCGTAGGGGATGTTGGCGTTGGGAGGGGTGTTGAGTCTCCTCTGACAAAAAGCGCATTCCAGTATCATTTTCAAATCCCCCCGAACCTCGTTTCCGGCTTCGTTTCCCGCGACTTTTCCCCGCGACTTTCACCGCGACTTTTCCCCGCTTCTTTTCCCCTCGTCTTTTTTCGAGACGCCGCCGCGGGAAACCTTGGCAGGAGTGGAGTTTCACGCCGCCCATCCTGGATTTGGGAACCGCGCCGTGGACTCCCTGCTGCTGGTGATGATTCTGCTGTTGAAACTCCCGCGGCTGGGGCTGAAGCTTCGGATCGACGCCACCGCCATGGTCGTCGAGATAATAATCGTCCTTTTCGAGGACGAGGTCCTTCACCTCGTATTGGGACTCGCCCAGCTCCGCCTTCACGGTGTCTATTCCCCTGGACATGACGGACTTCTTGGAGCTGTAGGTCAGGGCCACGTCCTCGTTTATGATCTTTTTTTTGTAGAGGTCCAGGATGTGCTGGTCGAAGGTCTGCCACCCCAGGGACGAAAGGGAGGCGATGGAGTTGTAGAAGCTTCTGTCCTGGTCCTCCCCGTTGGTGATGATGTCCTTGATTAACAGGGTCGAGCCCATGATCTCCAAGGCCGCCACCCTGCCTCCCCCCACCTTGGGAAGGAGTCTCTGGCTCACCACCCAGCGGAGGGTGTCCGAGAGCCTCACCCGGATGAGTTTCTCCTCCTCGTGGTCGAAGAGTCCCACGATGCGGTTGACGGTGGTGCCGGCGTCAACCGTGTGGAGGGTGGAAAAGACGAGGTGCCCGGTCTCGGCGGCGGACAGGGCCATCTCCACGGTCTCCCTGTCCCGCATCTCGCCCACGAGAATCACCTTGGGGGCCTGTCTCAGGGCCGACCTCAGGCCCTCGGAGAAGGACCTGAAGTCCATGCCCAGTTCCCGCTGGTTGAAAGTGGATTTCTTGGGGGGATGCACGAACTCCACGGGGTCCTCGAGGGTCACCACGTGGACCGCCTGGTTGGTGTTGATCTCGTCCAGAATCGCCGCGAGGGAGGTGGTCTTTCCGGTTCCCGTCGCGCCGGTCACGAGAATTATGCCGTTTTTCTCCCCCGCCATTTTGACGAATATGTCGGGGAGCCCCAGGTCCTTGACCGAACGGATGTAATTTTCCAATTTCCTCATGACTATGGAAAAACGGCCCTGCTGGGAGAAGATGTTCACCCTGAAACGGGCCTTGTTTTCCAAGTTGAAGGAAAGGTCGCAGGCCCCCGTGTCCAAAAGGGTTCCGATGAGGTGCCTGTCCCCCCTCAAAAGACTCAGGGCGAGGGTCTCCGTCTGGTAGGCGGTCAAGGTCCTTATCTCGGGCTCGATGTACACCGGAAGCAGTTCCCCGCCGCTTTCGACCTGAATGGGGTGCCCCACCGTCATGTTGATGTCGGAGACTTCCGGGGCGGCGTTCATGAGCTTGTCGAGTATGAGTTCCAGGTGAAAGAGGTGCAGCATGGTTCACACGTCCGTGAAATCTTCCGGGGGCGAGGTCAGGTATTGGCGAAATTTGCCCTTGTCCGAACAATAGTTGTAAGCGTCGTTGGGAGAGACCCTCCCGGCGAGCAGATGGTCCAGGATGGCGTCGTCCATGGACTGCATGCCGAATTTCTTCCCGGTCTGGATGGTGGTGGCTATCTGATGGATCTTTCCCTCCCGGATGAGATTTCTCACGGCGGGCGTGGCCAAAAGTATTTCCAGGGCCGCGACCCTCCCGGGGGCGTCCACCCTCCTGAAGAGGGACTGGGCCACGACGGCCCTTAGGGCGTCGGCCAGGGAGGTCCTTATCTGGGGCTGCTCGTTCGCCGGAAAGATGTCTATGATGCGGTCGATGGTCGAGGCTGCGGAGGTGGTGTGGAGGGTCCCCATGACCAAGTGTCCGGTGTTGGCGGCCTCGAGGGCCAGGGCTATGGTCTCGAGGTCCCTCATTTCCCCGACCATTATGATGTCCGGGTCCTCGCGCAGGGCCCCCTTCAAGGCGGAGGCGAAACTTCTCGTGTGGGTGTAGACCTCCCTGTGGTTGACCACGCAGTTGATGCTGTGGTGCACGAATTCGATGGGGTCCTCTATGGTCAGAATGTGGTCGTGGCGGCAGCGGTTGGCGTGGTCGATGATGGTCGCGAGGGTGGTGGATTTCCCGGACCCCGTGGGTCCCGTGACGAGCACCAGGCCCTTGGGGAGGGTGGCCATCCTTTCTATGACCTGGGGCAGCCCCAATTCCTCCACCGTGGGAATCCTGGACGGTATCTCCCTGAAGACCGCCCCCACGCCCCACTTCTGGTTGAAAAAATTGGCCCGGTACCTCGCGATGTTGGGGATCTCGTAACCGAAGTCCACGTCCCCGGTTTCTTCGAATATCTTGACCTTTTCCTCCGGGGCAATCTCGTAGAGCATTTTCTTGAGCTCCGAGTTGTCCAGGACCTTGAACTTGATCTTCTCGATCTTGCCTTTCAAACGAAGCAAAGGCTGGTTGCCCGAGCTTAGGTGGAGGTCCGAGGCTCCCACGTCGTGCATGAACTTGAAGAAGGCGTCCAGATAAGCCAATGTCGTCTCCTAAAACCTTTTCGGACCTCGCGAACGGGTCCGCCGCGCCGCGGGAAATCCGGGTGGGACGCGCCGCGAAAACCGTTCAATCGGAAAACCGTCCCCGAAAAAAGAGCCGGGGGACGCGTGAAAACAACGGACAAGGGGCGTCCGGCGAAAAAAAGAAGATGACGTATGGGGCCCCGGGGGAAAAAACAATTGACCGATCGCCGCGAGGGGCCGCCCGAAAAGGCCCCGCGCCCCAATCCCATTTTATTCCTTCCGGTCTCTTTTGCCTTGATTTCCCGCGCCTTTCGCGGCCCCGGCCGCGCCCTTGGCCCAAGAGTCCTTGAGGGTCACGATCCTGTTGAAGACCGGGCGATCGCCCGCGGCGGTGTCCGGATCCGCCATGAAATAACCGAGCCTTTCGAACTGAAAACGATCGCCCGGGGAAACGTCGTTCACGGCCTCCTCGATCCTCGCGTCCTTCCTGACGACGAGCGAGTCCGGGTTCAGTTCGCCCGCGAGGTCGCCCGCGGGTTTCGCGACCGTGAAGAGCCTGTCGTAGAGACGGACCTCGACCGGCCTCGAGCGCTCCGCCGAAACCCAATGGACGATGTTGGGTCTCGCGGGTTTTCCCTTCGCGTCCTTCCCGACGGGCTCGGGGTTCATCTCGCACTTGAGCCCGGTTACGTTCCCCTCCCCGTCCTTTTCGACCCCGACGCACTTCGCGTAGGTCGACCACCTGAGGCGGACCTCCCCTCCCGGGACCAGACGCTTGAAGCCGGGGATCGGCTCCTCCATGAAGTCTTCCCGCTCGATGAAAATCTCGGGCGTGAGAAAGAGCTCCCTGTGCCCGAACTTTCCGGGCTCGTCCGGGAAGTACGGGGCCTCGATCCTCGGGGGATCGCCCGCGGGGAAATTGACGATCGAGACCTTCAGGGGGTTCAGGACCGCCATCACCCTTTTCACGTTGGGATTCAGGTCGTCCCGGGCGGCCTTCTCCAGCCATTCCATCTCGATCCAGGAATCCTTCTTCGCGACCCCTATGCGATCGCAGAAGAGCCTTATGGACGAGGGCGTGAAACCCCTCCTCCTTATGGCCGCCATGGTGGGGAGCCGGGGGTCGTCCCAGCCGCTCACCAGTCCCTCCCGGACCAGCTGCAGGAGCTTCCTCTTGCTCATCATGGTGTATTCGAGGTTCAGCCGCGCGAACTCGATCTGCCTGGGCCTGGGCTCGGGCCAGTTCAGCTTCTCCAGGACCCAGTCGTAGAGGGGCCTGTGGTCCTCGAACTCCAGGGTGCAGACGGAGTGGGTGATGCCCTCGATGGCGTCGGAGACGCAGTGGGCGTAGTCGTACATGGGGTAGATCGGCCACTTGTCCCCGGTGCGGTGGTGGGAGGCCTTCTTTATCCGGTAGAGGGCCGGGTCCCGCATGTTCAAATTGGGGGAGGCCATGTCTATCTTGGCCCGGAGGAGTTTGGCCCCCTCCTCGAATTCCCCCGCCCTCATCCTCCTGAAGAGGTCGAGGTTTTCCTCGCGCGACCTTTCCCGGTAAGGGCTGTTTTTGCCGGGCTCGGTCAGGGTGCCGCGGTAAGCCTTGACCTCCTCCGCGGAGAGGTCGCAGACGTAGGCGTCCCCGGAGAGAATCAGCCGTTCCCCGCACTCGTAAAGTTTTTCGAAATAATCGGACGCGTAATAAAGCCTGTCGTCCCAGTCGAAACCCAGCCACCTGACGTCGGCCTTGATGGACTCCACGTACTCGACGTCCTCCTTGACGGGATTGGTGTCGTCGAAGCGGAGGTTGGTCAGGCCCGAATAATCCGCGGCGAGGCCGAAATTGAGGCAGATGCTCTTGGCGTGGCCTATGTGGAGGTATCCGTTGGGTTCCGGGGGAAACCGGGTCGCGACCCGGTCGTATCTTTTGGAGGCCAGGTCCTCGTCTATGAAAGTTCTTATGAAATTGTGGGGTCGTTCTTCTTTGTCCGTGACCATGACAAAACCTTGCTCGCTCGGGCCTGAGAGACGTCGGGAAAACTCCATATTACAGGCTCGGGTTCATTTTTGCAAACCGCGTCGTCAGACGGGAAAAGCGCGTCGGCGGAAGGGAAAAAGAGATGTTTGGCGGCTTTCGAACGGGACGGGACCGACGGCCGGGTCGGGTCCCGTTTCGGGCGGGAGGGCGCCCGGAAACCCCGAAAACGTTTCGGAGCTTCGGGGCCGGTTTCAAAATTGGGACATTATAGTGGAAAACGGGCGTTTTTCCCATCTTTTTTCGAAACGCTCCCGCGAATCGCGCGATGACGGCGTAATCAGCGCCCCCGCCGCGGGCGGCCACCGGAAAAACGGCGGGGGAAGGATCGCGAAGAAATCGCCACCCCACATCTTGTGGCTCCATTCTCATTTCGCGCCCCGAAAATCCGGTGTCCGAAACAATCCCCCGCCGCGAATCCCGCCCCGAACCCGAACCGGTGCCCGGCGCGAAATCCCCGCGCGAGATCAGGGGCGCGAACCGAAATCGATTCGGCGGGTGACTTTTCCCGGAATCGAATCGCGACCGGGATCCCTCGCGGTGTCCCTTCCCCGTCCCCCGTCCCGAAACCCGTCCGATTTTTCCCGCTCCGGAAAACCCCCCGCGCCCCGGGGCGTTCGCCCGCGCGTTTCCCCCGGGGGCGCGGAGGCGCGGATCCGGAAATTTCGTTTTTGACGAGTCTTTCGCCCGATCCCCCCCCCTCGCGCGGGTCTGCCGATCCCCCCCCGCGTTCGCGACCCCGGGAGCGCGAGGGACGAAAACCCGCCCCGAACCCGACGATTCCCCCCGAATCGCCGGAAGGCCCCGAAAGACGCCCGCGCCCGTGATTCGCGGGTTTTGGGACGAACCCCCTCCCGAATCCGGAAATGGCGCGGGAAACGAACAAAACGGGAAAGCCGCGGACGGCGCCGGAACGAAACCGGGCTTTTTCGAAATCAAACGTTGTCCCAAACGATAAAAACTTGCAAGATCATAATTTTTGCCCTAAAATTTTTTACCGTGAAGGCAAATCAGGTATTGTTTCGGTTCCGGCCGGTCTCACGGCCTTTTGACCCTTTCGCCCCGGTTTTGAACCGAAAGACCGGAAATACGCGGGAAGGCCCGAAAAAGCCCCCGGGTCCCCCGGCGACGAAGACCGAAAAACCCCCTTCGAATTCCCTCGTCCGGGAATTCCGGCCCACGGGAGCTCACATGTCGAAAAACCTTAAAGTTTTAATCGCCGCGTCAGAGGTTTCCACTTTCGCCCAGACCGGGGGTTTGGCCGAGGTGGCGGGAAGCCTGCCCCTGGCTTTCGCCTCCCTCGGCATCGAAACCGCGGTCATCATGCCGGCTTACCGGGAAGCCTTGAAAAACAAGACCGTCGGCGACGCGGGCATCGAATTCGCGGTGGGACGCGGGGACGCCCGGAAGACGGCGAAACTCCTCAAAGGCGAATTGCGCTCCGACGACAAGACGCCCGCGGTCCCGGTTTATCTCGTGGACTACCCGCCCCATTTCGACAGGGACGGCATCTACGAGGCCGACAAAACGGCCTTCCCCGACAACCACGTCCGCTTCGCCTTTTTCTCCAAGGCGGTCATCGCCGCCTTCCCCCTGTTGGGGGGGGATCCCCCGGACATAATCCTCGCGAACGACTGGCAGACCGGGCTCATCATGCCCTACCTTCTGGAACTGGGTCCCGACGCCCCCAAGGGCGTCTTCGTCATCCACAACCAGGGCTTTCTGGGCCTGGCCCCCCCGGAGGCCAAGGCCGACATCGGGCTTCCCGAAAGCTATTACGGGGTCAACGGGCTCGAGTACCACGGCCTTTTGAGTTATCTGAAGGCCGGCATCGTCTACAGCAAGACCCTCATCACGGTCTCCCCGACCTACGCGAAGGAGATCCAGACCCCCGAGGAGGGTCACGGGCTGGACGGCCTTTTGCGGGAGCACTCCTTCAAACTCCACGGAATTTTGAACGGCGTGGACTACAAGGTCTGGGACCCCGCTAACGACCCCCACATCCCCGCCGTCTACACCCGGGACAATCTGGAGGGGAAACGCCGCTGCAAGGAGGCCTTCCTGAAGCTGGCGGGCCTTCCCGACGACCCGGAGAGGCCCCTCTTCGCGATGGTTTCCAGGCTCACGGCCCAGAAGGGCATATCCCTCGTGATAGAGGCCGCGAAGAACATGTTCTCCCTCGGGACCAATCTCGCCATCCTCGGGACCGGGGAGCCCTGGTTTCAGGAGCGGCTCCAAGCCCTGGCCCTGGAGTTTCCCGAAAACTTCTGGCTCAAACTCGACTACAACGCGAACCTCTCCCACCTGATGGTCGCGGCCGCGGACTTCGTGCTGGTCCCCTCCACCTACGAGCCCTGCGGCCTCATCCAGCTTTACGCCCTCCGCTACGGCGCCATCCCCGTGGTGAGGGCCACGGGCGGCTTGAACGACACGGTGAGGGATTTCGCCGGCCAAAACCCCTCGGGCCTCTGGGACACCGGCTTCAAGTTCTCGTCCTTCAACGAAAGGGCCCTCTTCAGGGCCGTCCGGAGGGCCACCGAACTCTACCGCCGCAAGGACGACTTCACGACCATGTGCAAAAACAACATGGGGGAGAATTTCTCCTGGGAAACCTCCGCCCGCTCCTATTACTCAGTTTTTCTGAACATCACCAAAAGCGCCTGACCGCGCCCCGGGGGAACCCGATTCCCCGCCGCGGCCACCCCGTCCCGCCCCTCCCCGCCCCGCCCCCGCGGGGACGCGGCGTCAAACCCCCCGAGAGCCCGGGGACAAACCCCCGGGCGCCCCGCGCGCCCGGCGGACACCCCGCCCCCGGCCTCCGGGAGCCGGAAAAAGAGGAAAAACCTTGACCGCATCCAGGCATCTCATAATCCACGGGCACTTCTACCAGCCCCCCAGGGAGAACCCGTGGAGCGGCAACGTCCCGAATCAGACGACGGCGGCCCCCTTCGCCAACTGGAATCTCAGGATCGCCCGCGAATGCTATTCCCCGAACACGATGGCGCGGATCCTGGACCGGAACGGTCTGATCGACAAGATCGCCAACAACTTCAAACATCTGAGCTTCAACGTGGGACCCACCCTGCTCGACTGGCTCAAGGTTTGGGATCCCGAATGTCACCGCCTGATGGTCGAGGCCGACCGGGAGGCGGCGGCCGAACGGGGCGGTCACGGCCCGGCCATCGCCCAGGTCTTCAATCACGTCATCATGCCCCTCGCCAACCAAAGGGACAAGAAGACCCAGGTGGTCTGGGGGAAGAAACACTTTCAAAGGACCTTCGGGAGGGACCCCGTCGGGATGTGGCTGGCGGAAACCGCGGTCGACACCGAAAGCTTGAGGCTCCTGTCCGAACACGGGATGAAGTTCACGATTTTGGGCCAAAACCAGATAGCCGCCGTGAGGCCCCTCATCCCATCCAGGAACACCCCCTGGGTCCCGACCCCGGGAAGCTCGGCGGACCCCCGGGAACCCTACAGGGTCTTTTGGGGAAAGGGGGAAAACGACCACATCGACGTCTTCGTCTACGACGGCCAGGTCTCCAAGGCCGTGGCCTTCGAAAACCTGTTGAGGGACGGGAAGGCCTTTCTGGACAGGATAAAGATAGCCTTCGGGACCCCCTACGCCGACAGGCCCGTCCTCGTGAACCTCGCGACCGACGGGGAATCCTACGGCCACCACTTCCATTTCGGGGACATGGCCCTCGCCTGGCTCTTCGAGGCCCTGCGGGAAAGCCCCCCCGGAAGCCCTGACCGGGTGGTCCTCACCAACCACTCCGAGTTTTTGAGCCTGCACCCCCCGAGAAAAGAGGCCAAAATCCACGAGAACAGCTCCTGGAGCTGCTCCCACGGCGTGGAGCGCTGGAGGGCCGACTGCGGCTGCCGCACCGGGGGCGACCCCTCGTGGAACCAGAAGTGGAGGGCCCCCCTGAGGGACGGCCTCGACTGGCTCCGGGACCAAATAATCGGGGTCTTCGAGCGGGAGGCCGGGGAGCTCTTCCGGGACCCCTGGGAGGCCAGGGACGACTACCTCGAGGTCTTCGAAAACGACTACGAAACCGCCCGCAAGAACGACTTCCTCCTGAAACACGGAAAACCGGGGATCCTCGAGCCCAACAAGTCCCGGAAGGCCATGGAATTCATGGAGGCCCAGCTCATGAGCCTGTACATGTTCACCAGCTGCGCCTGGTTCTTCGACGACATCGCGGGCCTGGAGCCGATCCAAAACCTCCGCTACGCCGCGAGGGCCATCGAACTCACCCAAAACTTCACCCCCGTCGACCTCGCGGGGGGCCTTCTCGGATTTCTGGAGAAAGCCGTTCCCAACAACCCCAATTTCGCGACCGGAAGGGACGTCTGGAACTCCGAGGTCGCGGGGAGCTTTTTGAACGCCACCGTGGCCGCGGCCCAGTGGGCGGCCGCGACCGCCATGGACGAGCCCGGGGCCTTGAAAGAATGCGGTTACGTGAGTTTCTGCGACATGGGCTCCGAAAAGACCCGCAGAAACCATGACGACCCCCTGCCCCACCTCTTCGCGGGGAAGGTCTCCGTGGAGGAGAAAAGGCTCGGCGTGACCCTCGAGCGTTACGCCCTGGCCCTGGCCGACGACGGTCCCAAGCTGGACATCCTGATCTTCGAGCCGGAATTCGAACGGGCCCCCGACTTCGAGAGGGCGAAAAACCTCTTCCTCGAAAAGGGCCCCGCCTACTTGAGGAACACCTTCGAGGCCCTCTTCCCCGGGGCCTCCCGCCACACCCTGGAGACACTGTGGACCACGGTCCGGCAAAACATCCTCTCGGGACAGTTGAAGGAATTCTTCGACGAGTTGAAGGAACACACGGTCAAGGCCTTCCGCAACTACCGCGACGCCCTTCTGCAGTACAGCCTCAAGGAAAACGCCTGGGACTGGATGGACCGTTTCGTCTTCAGGGTCATGGCGGAGGCGGATCTGGAGAACATGACCAAACCCATGCTCGACGGCCGCCCCATAGATCTCGCGAAACTGAAGGATCTCATAAGCCGGGACGCCGGCAAGAACTTCAGAAACATTCCGGTCATCAAGGAATCCGCGGGGATCTACGTGAAGAAGCTCTTCGGCCAGTTGAGGAACGGTCCCGGAAGACCCACCCTCCTGGAGGAGCTCCTGAACTTCCTCGATTTCGTCAAGCACAACCTCCGCGACCTGGACTTCTGGGAGTTCCAGAACCTCTATTACTCCCTCATCCGCGACGACGCGGGCTTCTTCCGCTCCCTGGGTCCCGGCGACAGGACCCTCCTCGCCAAGATCGGCGAGACCCTGGGATTCAGCCCGAGCATTACCGGGATGACCCCGCTCGCCTGAAACAGCCCCGGCCGTCAACGCCCGCGAAACCGTCGTTCGCGATCGCGGGGGCGAGGGCGTTTTCGAAACAATATCATCCGCGTCGGGAAAGAATCTCCCTTGAACGGTCCCCGTTCCCCCCGAAAAACTTTAACCCCGGCGACCGCCCGGGCCAGGTCCCTCCCGCCGGCCGCGACCCCGAAATGAAGGCCATCCTTCGATGAGCGACGATTTCAAAGAAAAAGAGGAAATGCTCCTGGCCCGGGCGGAAAAGGGCGACATAACCGCCCCCTACAGGTTGGGCACCCTCTACAAAACGGCCGGGGGCGGGGACAAAAATTTAAAAAAAGCTTTCGGGTGGTTCGAAAAGGCCGCGAAGGCGGAGTGCGTCCCCGCCTACTTCGACCTCGGGCTCATGTTCCTCAACGGCGAGGGAACGAAAAAAAACCGGAAAAAGGGGATGGAACTCGTTCTCGCCGCGGGGAAAAAATTCGACGTCCGTTCGTTTTTCTTCCTCCACGGGGTTTACGCCGAAGGACTCCACGGGGTCGCGGCCGATCCCGCGGAAGCCTTCCTCTGGGCGCACCGGGCGGCCGAGGCGGGGGACGCGCGGGCCTTCCTTCCCCTTTCCAAACGCTTCATCGGGCTCGCGCGGGAAAGCCGCGACGGGACCCAAGACCCGACAAATGACCCGACAAATGGCCCGACCAATGGCCCGACCAATGGCCCGATCGAACGCCTTCGCGACGGCTCCCGGCCGGACGCCGCGGGCGATCCGACTTTCGCGGGCGTTTTGAGACCCCCGGGAACGCGCGCCATCGCGAGCCCGACCTCCGAAACCGCGGAAAACCTGGAGAAGGCCTTTTTCTGGGCGAGAAGGGCCCACAAGGAAAACATCCCGGAAGGCACCCTCTTTCTCTCGGAATTTTACTTGAACGGCGCGCACGTTCCGCCGAACCGGAAAAAGGCCTTCGCGCTTTTGAAAAAATGCGCCATGAAACACAAGCTCCCGTCGAGTTTTTTGCCCTTCGCGGCCCTGTGTTTCGAAACGGCGAAAAAGAACCCCAAACTCTGGCGCCAGGGGTTTCGTTTCTTGAAAAAAGCCGCGAGAACCGACTCGCCCGTCGCCATGTTCCTCCTGCACAAACTCGCCAAGGATTCTTCCGTCCCCGTGAAAATTTCCCAAGGCTTCGCTCTCAAGAACCTCAAAAGGGCGGCGGCCCTGAAGTTCCCGCCGGCTTGGCACGAACTCGCCCTGCGCTTCCTCGCGGGAAAAGGCGCGGGGAAAAACGGAAAAAAGGCCATGGCACTCCTGAAAAAAGCGGGAGCCAAAGGTCACGTCCCGTCGATGAAGCTTCTTTCCGAAATGTACCGCTCGGGGGAACTCGTGAAAAAAAACGATTCGGCGGCGAACAAGTGGGCCGCCGCGGCCTCGCGCGCGTCCGGAACGTCAAAGGCCGCCACCGCCGCGAAGGCGGAAAAGAAGAGCCGGAGGGCAAGCGGGGGAGATTCCGAAAAGGAGTCCCGAAACGACTCCCGAAAATAACGCCCGGGTGAAAATATTTCGCGCCCCGAGCCACCCGATGACCACCCGATGACCGCCCGATGACCGCCAGATGACCGGTTTCGAAAAAAAACGGGCGCCGGTTTGAGGCCGGAAAGTCGCGCTTCCCCCGAAAAAAACTTTGGCCTGGCAAACGATCGAAAAGGCTCGTTTGGGATCGGAAAAAGGACCCGGTCAAAGGCGTCGACCCGCTTGAGGAACCGACGGAGGAACCGATCGAGATTGGGATTGAAGAGCCCTCCCGGCGTGAACCGCGGAAAGCGAAAACGCGGTCAATAAGCGTTTATGATTTTCACTCCCGTCGAACGGCGAAACAAAAACGCGTAAAAAAAATCTCCATTATTTTTAAAGATCGGAACGCAAAAAACCCCCTCTGAAAAAAAGGGAGAAGGGGGATCGGAGGCTCAGCCGGCTCGGCCAAAACCGACAAAATCATTTTTTCCCGCCTCATTGATGAAATATCTCAATACGGGAGTGTGATTTCATTGGAAAAACGCCAACTTTTATTAAAACTTCTCAAATTTTCCTCGACCAATCATAATTTCATCCGTTTTTTCCTCAATCGCTTCTCATAAGCCTCAATTCCATGTATGTCAGGCGCCAAGGCTTTGCGTGAAACGCGTTGGCCCGCCTTTTTCCACGCTCTCGCTCGCAACCGTTCGAGTCCTTGTTTTCGGGCTGGAACCGAGTTCGCTCCTTCCTCGCCACCGCGCTTACGACATAACTCTCCGAATTCCGAAGTGTCCCGATGATTTCTCCCGGCGATCCCACGAGAGGGTTTGGAATATCCCGAGACGTGATTGTCTTGCGAATAAATACTTTGCGACATTGGATGATGCCATGGGCGCGGTGGAATCAGGGCCGAATGAATTGCTTGCCAACGCAAAGATAATCAAAACCTTGACCAAGTGGCCCTGGAGAAATAAAATCTTTAACGCGACTCAGAATAAGCGCTTGATTCATGACACCACAAAGTACTTTTTAAAACAACATCTTTTGTCCCGGCGGGGCTTCCCGCCCCCCATGTTCAACGGTATTTCAACTCTTGCCTTGGAATGGCCGCGGAAGGCGTCGCCAGCGCTCATCAACGAATACTTGGCCTTTTCGAACGCCTCCCCAATTTTGCGCGAGAACGGTCGAATTATGACCTTCACCGGCCCACCGGTCAGAATCCGACGGGGCCCTTTCGGGCAAGCGCCGGTTCTCGGGTGGGGCTTATCGGTCGGTCGTTCGGAGTTTCGACAACGGCGTCGCGGTAATCATCCATTGGCGCGGGGACTTCGGTGAATGGGGGCGGCCCGGGAGGGTACTCCACTTTAATGCCGCGCGGTCGACGGAGTTTGTTGATAAACGGATGGGCCATGAACGTAAAAAAGCATGTGACGGTGCCGGCCGGACCGGGATCTCGCGTCGCGAAGATCCGGCTCGAATCATTTCTCGCGCTCGCGGAAGCATTGCTCGCCGGCTCGGCGCGGCGGGGCGGGAGTCCGAATTTCTTCCGGGGTCGCGTCCGCCGGCGTATCGCGCGGGGCGTGTTTCACCGACCCGTCTTC
>JAITKT010000058.1 GCA_031278225.1 Deltaproteobacteria bacterium | reverse complement strand
GTGGTTTTGGCCCGGGGGTTCAGTTGTTTGGGGGGGGCGGGGGCCGCGGGCGGGGGGGGGACCCGCCCGGGGGGGTCCGCCGCCCGCCAAAACTAACGGGGGGCGCCCCACGCCCGGGGGACTCCCGAAGGTCAAAAGAACGGGGGGAGCGAAATGAAGCCCGCCAGCGGGAAAATTTTCGGATGAAATTTTTCGCGGGGGCGGAAAATTTCCCGGGGGGGATTCGACCCCGGCGAAAAACGGAAAACCGTTTCGAAACCCTCGCGAACCGGGGGAAAGGTCCCTCGGGAAAACGGTCGTTTTCGAGAAGCGCGGGTTTGATTATACAAAACGGCGCCTCATTTGAAAAGCCGCGAAATCCGCCGGGCCGCCGGACGGTCGGGCCGCCCGGGGCCCCTTCAGGACTTGTCGACCATGGGCGCCAGGCTGTAGCCCAAACCGTGTTGAGTCAGGATGACCTCGCCCCCGGCCTTTTGGAATTTCTTTCTGATGTGGAGGATGTGGCTGTCCACGGTCCTGTCGCCGACGTTCACGTTGGGGGAGATGAGGTTCAGGATCTCGTCCCTTCCGAAGACCTTCTTGGGTCTTTTGGCGAGAGCCTTCAAGATCCTGAATTCCGTGGCCGTCAGGGGGACGTGGACGTCCTTGAAGCGGGCCTCGAAACTCTCGAGGTCCAGGGTGAGGTGCCCCACCCGGAGCGTCGTCGGAGGGGATCCCTCGGAAAGGGCCGCGGGATCCTCCCTCGTCATGGCCCCCGGCCTTCTCAAGACCGCCTCCACCCGGGCGACCAGTTCCCTGGGACTGAAGGGCTTGGTCACGTAGTCGTCCCCCCCGAGGGTGAGGCCCATGACCCTGTCCACCTCGTCGTCCCTCGCGGACAAAAAGATTATGGGGACCCGGGAGGATTCCCTCAGTTTCCGGCACACGTGCAGGCCGTCCAGACCCGGCAGGTTTATGTCCAAAATGATGAGATTGGGCGAGGCGGTCCTGGCGACCTCCATGGCCCTTTCCCCCGTGCTCTCGAGGATCACCTCGTATCCCGCCGCGGTCAACGCGAATTCCAGGACCTCGGCGATGTGGGGGTCGTCGTCCACCGCGAGGACGGTGGCTTTGGCGGGGGATTCGGTCATTTGTCTTTCGGTTCGCCCGCGGGGGCGGATGATTTTCGGAACACCGAACCGAACGTCAAAGGAATCATGACGCTTTTTCGGGGATTTCCGGGGGTTTTCACGGATTTCCGGGTTCGGTCGCGGTCTCCGCGGCGGGACTTTCCCCAAGGGGTTCCGAGCCGTCCGAAGGGGGCGTCGCGGGAGTCGCGGGAGTCGGGGCCGGCGTCGCCGGCGCGCCCGAGCCGGGGCCTTGCTCCCCGGCCGCCGGGAATTCCCGGGGTCCTTTGCGGAGGGTCACGACCAGGATCTCGGGCCAGGCGAAGAGCCTGAAGGGCGAGATCGGGGCGGCCAAACCTCTGTTCACGTAAAGTTCCATGTCGGCGAAGGCGTAGCGGCCGGAGCTGTGGTCGTAGAAAAAGGCCGCGAGGTTGAGGTCCTTGTTCCAGGGGAGTTGAAAGAGACCGCCCTTGGTGTGGCCGGCGAGGTAGAGGTCCACGGTCTTCCTCTCGGAGGTCGGGATCGCGTCGATCGGCCGGCTGTTCATGAGGAGCACGAAGTTGTCTTCCTGGGGAAGATGGCCCTGGATCTTGTTCCAGGGGAGCTTCAGGTCCCGGTCGGGAAGGGTCAGGGGGGAGATCCCGAACTCCGGGGTCCCGGGGTCCGAGAAACCCACGAGGGTCAGGGGAAGGTCGGGCACGTTCACGGACTCGTCCGAGAGGACCCTCACGCCCGAAAGGGTCAGAAACTGTTTGACGTTGTTGGGGGCGTCGGTCATGTGGTCCCGGAGCCCCAGAACGGCGTGGACCCCCAGGGGGGCGTCTTTCACGAGCTTCAGCGGCTCCTTGTAATCGGCCGTGGAAAAGGACCTGTTGTCCACGAAGTTTCCCAAAAGGAGGACCAGGTCGGGTTTCTCGTTCGCGATGAGTCCGAAGGTCCTCGCGAGTTCCTCCGCGTTTTGGCCCCTCCCGTAGTGAAAATCGGAGGTCGCGGCGATTTTCAGGCCCTCCAGGTCTTTGGGAAGGTCCGGAAAGTTCAGGGTGAGTCTCGTCACTTCCGGGTCCCCGAGCTGTTTGGCGTAGCCGTAAAAGGCCAGGACCAGCATGAGGATCAGACAAAGACCCGCGGGTTCGAAGAAGCCCGGGCCCGGTTTTTCCGCCCGGAAGAGCTTGGGAAGTCCTTTGGGCTCTTTTTTGAAGAAACGCCACAAGAGGGAAAGCAAAACCAGAAGAAAGGAGGGCAAAAGCCAGAAAAGATGGGTCAGTTCCCAGATTATTCCGGGGCGCACCACGAAATTCCAGAGAAAGTTCGAGGGGGGCATGAAGTCCAGGACGTAAACGGACAAAAGGCCGTACACGCCCAGGAGATTCGCGATTATGTAGATGAAGTTCATCAAAAAACGAAGGGGTCTTTTTTTGAGTCGGGCGAGAAAATAGCGCCATGCCAAAAACTGGGCGAGTGCGATCAACAAAGCCGACAGGAGGAAGACGGGCGTGATGGCCATGGTGCGTTCAGCCTTTTGCGTGTGTCTTTCGGGGGACGATGATTTGGATTGCCATTTCGGGGTGTCGGGTTTTAATCTCGGGTTTTGGTGTTCGAAATCGCGCTCGAAATATGACGGAGGTCTGTCGGGGGTTTCGGACGGGCGTCCCCCGCGCGGGAGCCCCTTTGGTCGCGGGCGCGCGGTTGACGGTTTTCTGACGAAGGCGGTTTTTCGGAAATCCCCCGGAAAAAGCCTTCCGATTTCAAAATAAAGGCCGGGCGGGCCGCGGGGCCGATCGCCTTCGTTCGCGAGCCGGAAGATTCGGGCGCCCGGGCCCGGGCGAACGAAAGGACCGGAAAGTCGGGGGAAAGATCGGAAAGATCCCAACGATCCGAACGAATCCGGAAAGAATCCGAAAAGGACGCGGCGGGCGTTCGAAAGGATTCGGAAAGCACCGATTGGGTTTTTCGAAAAAGATCCGAAAAAAAAGAGATTCCGGGACGGGGTGTCGGAAACGGCGCCGGAAAGACGCGCCCCGCCATTATAAACCATTCGACGGGCCGGAGTGAGAGGGGGAATGTTCGGGAGGCCGGGTTCGGGACGAAAAACGGGACGAACGGAGGGATTCGACGAGGAGAGGGTCTTCGAATTTCGATTATTTTACACGGGTCCGGTGGCAAAGAAAAGTCAAAAGCGGTTTTTTCGGTCAAAACAAAGGGCCCCGGGGGGCCGAATCGTCAACCGCGAACAAAGGGAAGGGCCCGGGGGGGCGCGCGTTCCGGGGCCGCCGCGACGAAAGAGTCGGGGTGAAGGGGCTTTCCGGGCCCTTGCGTTTTCGGGGTCCGGCCGTAAGGTTTGAATTTTGACGGAAGGCCCGCTTCGGCCGGGGTTCGCGGGGGAAGATTTCGGAAAAAGATCTTCCCCCCGTCCCGTGGGCCGCGGCCGGGACGGCGCGGCGGATGGGAGTCGGAAAGACGCGAGGGGATCTCGCGCTCGTCCCCGCGGACCGGGGGGTCGGATTCCCTTTTTCGGGTCCCGGGTTTTCGTCTTCCGTTTCGGCGTTCGAAATCGCGCCCGAAAAACCGGAAAACGAGGGCCGATCGGGCCGCGGTTTTCGGACGGTTTCCGGAAGAAAGCGTTTTCGGGGGAAAGTCCGCGGCCGAAAAGCCTTGGCTTTCGGTCCCCCCGCGTTTCCGGGGTCGCGCGGGAATGCTCGAATAGCGAGGGACCCGCCGCGCCTCTCCCGAATTGCCGAAACCGGGCGGCGGCAAAGGTCTGTTTTCGCGAGGAAATCCCTCGCGGGCCGGGGTTCCCGCGGGGACAGGGACGGACCGAAAGGATTCAAGGACCCGAAGGGGGGGCCGTCAATAGACCAGGAGCTTTGATTCCACGTCGGAGACCGCGGGAAACATGAAGGTGAAGCTGGCCCCGGCGTCGGGATATCCGGGGGGATGGTTGGTTACGGAAATGACGCCGTTGTAGCGGGTCACGATGTTTTGGACTATGGAGAGCCCGAGTCCCGTCCCCTGGGTTTTGGTGGTGAAGAAGGGGTTGAAGACGCTCGGGAGGAGATCCTCGGGGATCCCGGGGCCCGTGTCGGTGATGGAGCAGGCCACGTAGTGGGTCTCGTTTTCCTTGTGGCGGAAGATTTTCAAAAAGATCTTCCCCCCGCCCCGGGGGGCCATGGCCTGGGTGGCGTTGTAGATGAGATTCAGAAAAACGTGCATGATCTGGCGGTCGTCGCCGGAGACCGAGGGGAGGTTTTCGTCGTAGTCCGCGATCACGGTCGCGGAGTTCCTCTCCAACTCGTGTTTCAGGGACACTATGACCTCTTTCGCGACGTCCTCGAGATTGAATTCCCTGACGAAACCCTTCTCGTCCCTCGAGAAGTCCAGGACGTTGTTCAAAACCTTGTTCACCCGCTCCACTTCCTCGATGATGACCACCGCGTATTTGCGAAGGGGATCGCTCTCGGGCATTTTTTTCAAAAGCCTTTGGGTGAAACCCCCGATGGAAACCAGGGGGTTTCTTATCTCGTGGGCCAGCTGGGT
>JAITKT010000012.1 GCA_031278225.1 Deltaproteobacteria bacterium | reverse complement strand
CCCGTCGGGGGGAGTCCGGTGTTAACATTTCCCGCGGGCGCGTCCGCGCGACCTCGGGAAGGCCCTTCCCCCGCGGTCCGGTCAGGCGGGGGGCGTCGTTTTGGAATTCGCGGGGCCGTAAAGGGAGAGGAGGACCTTTCGAGTCATTTCCTTGGGGGTCGCGCGGGTCCTTCCGTCGTGGACGACCACGGCGGCGATGGCGACGGGTTTCGCGGCGGCTCCGGTCTTGCCTTTGAGGGAGGCGCCCGCGACGAACCATTCCACCGAATTTCCCTTGGCGTCGTTGATGGTGCCGCTCTTGCCCCCGATCTCCAATTTTTTGAGGACGGGGTGGGTCAAGGCGTCCTTGAACTCCTTCTTTCCGGTTCCCTGGAGTATCGTCGCGGCCATGAGGGCCTTCAATTCCTCCGCGGTGGCGGGGCTCATGACGGAGCCGAGATTGGAAGGGCCGCCGCGGTAGAGGGGGTTGGCGTCACCGTCCGCGACCTCGCTCACGAACCAGGGGGAGGGCATGACCCCCCCGTTCGCGACGGAGGAGACCAAAAGAGCGGCGTGGAGGGGGGAGACGGTGGTGGTTTTGTTGAAACCGGAGGCCAGTTCCGCGAGGACGAAGGGATCCTCCGGATCCGTCAGAAGGAATTCCGAGCGCCCCACGGGGAGGTCGAAGGGGATCTCTTTGTTGAAACCCATTTTTTCCCCGTAGGCCAGGAACTCCTCCGGAAGCATGGTGTAGATCCCGAGTTTTCCGAAGACCGAGTTGATGCTGTCCGCGAAGCCCTGTTCCAGGGAGGCCTTGTGAACCCCCACGTCGGGTTCCTTCACCACGTTTCCCTTGTGGAGGGTGTGCTTTCCCCCGTCGTAGAGGACCGTGGACTCCCTCGTGTAGGCGTTTCTCTCCATGGCCGCCGCCGCGGTGACGAGTTTGAAGACGCTCGCCGCGGGGACGTGTCCGGAGAGCGCGGGATTGTGGTCGAGGGGATCGGTTCCGTTAACGCCCGCCATGGCGAGAATCCTTCCGTCCGAGGGGTCCATTGCGACGAGGGCGACGTTCAAGCCACCGCCGGTTTTGACCATTTTGAGGACCTCGTTCTGGAGTTTGGCGTCCAAGGTGGTTTTGGCGTAAAGGACCTCGTCGTCCGGACCGGAAAAGGCGAGGATCCCGTTTTCCGCGTCAATGACCCTCGCCCCCTTTCCAAGGAGTTCCGCGAGTTCGGTCCTCTTGAGGGGGTTGTGGGGTCCCCTCCCCAACTTGCCCACCACCACGGAAACGGGGGAAAAAGAGGTTTGGTCCGGTCCGGCGAAAACCGCGGCCGCGCCGTTAACCGGGGGATTGCCCCGCGACGGGCCCCCCGACTCGCCCCCGGGCTCGTCGCGGGCCCCGTCGCGGGAGACGGCGGAAGCCGGGGTCGTTTCCGGGGAAACGTTCGCCTTCGCGCCGGTGTCGTTCGGGGCCTTCGCGGCGTTCGCGGCGTTCATGGCGTTCGCGGGGCTTGCCGGGTTCGGGAGAATTGTCGATTCGACGGCGGGAAATCCCGTGACGGGCTTGGCCTCGCCCCCGCGGGACATTTTTTCCGCCTCCAAAAGGTCCTCCTCGACAATCGCCCTCCCCTCGTCGGCCAAGCCTTTCGAGCCCGCGTTCCCGGGACCGTCGATTGCCTCGCCCGCGGCGGGGGGATGGTCGCGCGCGACGGTCGCGGTCGCGGTCCCGGCCGCGGCGGGTTTGCCGTCCGCGACTTTTCCGGCCGCGCCGCCGGGGTTTTTCGCGTTTTCGGGATTCCCGGCCGCGGCGTCCTTTTCGGCGGGGCCGGCGCCGACCGCGGATCCCGGGTTTTCCGCGTCGGCCTTCGTTGGGCCCGCGGTTTGGTCCGCGGTTCGCGCCGTCGCGGCCGCGGGCAAGGCCCCGAAAAATTCGGGATCGATGTCGATTTTGGTGGCGTTGACCGGCGGGAAACCCCCCGCGGTTTTTTCCGGGTTCCCGTTTTCCGCGGCCGTCGCGGCGCCCGTCGCGGGATTGAAGGGATCGGGGGGTCGGAAGTCGATTCCGTCGGGATTTCCGGGGGCGTCCGAAGCCGAGGTCGCCGCGGTCGCGACGGTCGGGGCGTTTTCGGGAACCGGGGTCCCGTCGGATTTCCCGGCCTTCGTTTCCTTTAAGGGTATTATCGGCACCACCCTCACTATCTGATTCGGATCCTTTCGGGAGTCCGCTTTGGCTCCCGAAACCTTCGCGGAGTTCGGATCCCCGGGGTCGCGGGTGTTTTCGGGAACGAATCCCGGGGAGGTCCCGCCGCTTTCCGGATTTTCCGCGGCGTCCCCGACTTTTTTCCCCGCCGCGGACATGGGGCTTTCCGGGGCGACCGCGGGACTTCGGACGGGATTCTCCCTGAAAACCGTGTGGCCCGACACCTCGAAAAGGGGAGCGGTTTTAGGGGTTTCGGCGGGCGAACCGGAGGTTTCGGACGCGCTTCCCGCGAGGCCGATCCCGGGAACGGAAACGTCGTCGGAATCGTCGTCGGAATTAAGGCCGGGCGTTTCGAATTCGCCCCCGATGACTGAGGAAACGGGGTTTTCCCCGAAAAGGCCGATTGTGTCCCCGGCCTCGAGTTTCGCCGCGCTTTCGCCCCGGATTATCTTGCGCACCCCCACCCCGGCCACGAATAAAATGACGAGGAGGATCAGGGAGGAGACGAATATTTCCTTCAATCCCCCCTTGGGCTTGTCCGTTTCGACGGTGGCCGGGGGAGTCGGGAAGGGAAAGTTTCCCTTGGGTTTTCCCGCGGGCTTCGCCGAGGCGGCCGCGGGAAACCTGACCTTTGGCGCGCCCGGTTTTTTTTCGTTTTCGGACGCGGCGGCCCCGCGAAGCCCGGAAGCCGCGGGAAGCGGGGGAGCCCCGGAAACCCCGGACCCCTTGGCCGCGGGGGACGCGAGGGCGCTCGGAAAGGCTTGCCCCGCGACCGGCTTCGGGCGGCGGATCGCTTCCGGCGCGATGACCCCGGCATCGATGACCGCGGCGGATCCCCTCACCGTGACGCCGGGTTTGACCGTGAAGTTCGATTTCGGGGGCGGAGCGGGGGATTGTTCGGAGGCGGCCCCGCCCTTTCCGGCCGGGGGTTTCCCCTTTTCCCCCGCGGCGTCGCCCCGGCGGGAAAAGACGGAGACCCGGAAGATGGCCGCGATTTTGGAGAGCGCTTTGGGCTCGGATTCCCGGGCGGGGCGCGGGTTTTCGCCTTCCGGCGGAAGGTCCGCCCCCGCGGGTTCGCCCGCGTCGATGACCGTTCGGGGCGTCTCGGACGCGTCGGGGGAATTTTTTCCGACGCGCGCTCGCGGGTTCGCGCCCGGGTTCGCGGATTCGCGAGTCGTCAAACGGACTCGTTCGGGGGAGAGAAAGGGGAATTCTTCCGTTCCGGCGCGCGGTCCGGCGCGCGATCCGGCGCGCG
>JAITKT010000446.1 GCA_031278225.1 Deltaproteobacteria bacterium | reverse complement strand
TGGGGATTGAGCTCGTCGAGGCCGTGACCCCCAACACCGCGGGGGTGAACGCCGCGGTGAGGAGCCTCGTGGGGAACGTGGACGCCATCTACCTTCCGACCGACAACGCCGTCATAGCTTCCCTCGAGGCGGTCATAAAGACCAGCCTCGACAACAAAATACCCATCTATCCCGCGGAGGACGATTCCATAAGGAAGGGCGGGGTGGCGGTGCTCTCCATAAGCTATTACGAGCTGGGCCGCCAGACCGGAAGGATGGCCGCGAGGATTTTGAAGGAAAAGGTCTTGCCCGCGGACATCCCGGTCGAGGACCAGACGGACCATCAGCTCATCGTGAACGCCAAGTACGCGGCCGAGATTGACCTCGCGGTGCCCGGGGCCGTTCTGGCCAAGGCGGACGAAATAATCGACAAGTGACTTTTTTCGCGTTTTTCGGGGCCGTCGAACTCGGACTGGTTTACGGCCTCATGACCATGGGGGTTTTCATCACCTTCAGGGTCTTGAATTTTCCCGATCTGACGGTGGACGGCAGCCTCCCCTTGGGGGCCGCCGTCGCGTCCGTCTGCGTCGCGGGCGGCATGAATCCCTTCTTCGCCTTGATTTTCGCGACGCTCGCGGGGTTTTTGGCGGGGACGATCACGGGTTTCCTGACCACCAAGCTCAGGATCCTCCACCTCCTCGCCTCCATCCTCACCATGACCGCCCTCTATTCCGTGAACATCCGGGTCATGGGCGGAAGACCCAACATCTCCCTTCTCGGGAAAAGAACGGTCTTCGACCCCGTCTTTTCCCTGGGCCTCCCCAACTACCTCGCCTACAATCTCGTCTTCCTCGCCTTCGTCGCGGCGATCGTGGCCATCCTCGCCTGGCTCGTCAAGACCGAGTACGGCCAGTCCCTTCTCGCCACCGGCGACAACCCCCGCATGATTACCGCCATGGGGGTCAACACCCATTTCACCATAATAACCGGGGTGGGGATCTCCAACGCCCTCGTGGCCCTGTCCGGGGGTTTGGTGGCCCAGTACCAGGGGACCGCCGACGTCTCCATGGGCGTGGGCACCATAGTGGCGGGCCTCGCCTCCATAGTGGTGGGGGAGACCCTCTTCGGGACGAGACGGGTGACCGGGGCCATAATCGCCGCGGTCCTGGGATCGGTCGTCTACCGCCTGGCCATAGCCCTGGCCCTGGGTTTGAAATTCAAGCGCTTCAGCTTCACGGCCTCGGACCTGAACCTCATAACGGCCCTCTTGGTCGTCATCGCCTTGACCGTCCCCCTTTTGAAGTCGCGCCTGAAAAAGAGGAAAAAGGGGGCCCCCTTCGGGAAAAAACCGTGCTGAGGATCGAAAATCTTTCCAAACGCTTCGGAAAGAACACCGCGAGCGAAGTCCTCGCCATCGACGGCCTGAGCCTCCGGGTGAGCCCGGGGGAGTTCGCCTGCGTCATCGGCTCCAACGGGGCCGGAAAGTCGACGCTTCTCGCCTGCGTTTCGGGCGCGACCAGACCCGACGAGGGAAAAATCGTCCTCGAGGGCGAGGACATCACCCGCCAACCGGAAAACAAGAGGGCCGGGAAAATCGGAAGGGTCTTCCAGGACCCCCTTTCCGGGACCTGCGCCTCCATGACCATAGAAGAAAACATGGCCCTCGCGAACAGGCGCGGAAAACCCCGGACCTTGAGGATGGGGATAACGAAAAAGGAGAGGGAAAAGTTCAGGGAAGCCCTCTCGGAACTGAACCTCGGTCTCGAAAACAGGCTCCGGGACCCGGTGGGGCTCCTCTCCGGGGGCCAGAGACAGTCCCTTTCCCTCATCATGGCCACCCTCGTGAGACCCACCCTCCTCCTTCTGGACGAACACACCGCGGCCCTGGACCCCAAGACCGCGAACCTCGTCATGAATCTCACCGCGGAGGTGGTGGAGAAGGAAAAACTCACGACCGTCATGATCACCCACAACATGAGACTGGCCCTCCTCCACGGGACGAGACTTCTCATGATGCACAGGGGTCAAATACTTCTGGATTTCGACGAGCTCTCCAAGAGCAAGCTCACGCTCCAGGACCTTTTGGAAAAATTCGACGTCGCCCTCCCGGAAAACAACACGGCGGGCGTCCTCTCCGATCGCATGCTCCTCGGGTGAGAGGAAGACATGCCGCGAAACAAATGTCCGAAAAAACGTCTCCCCGCGCCCCGCGGCGCGAACCGCGGAACGACCGCCTCGCGAGTTACCGTCTCGGGTTCCTGAAAGGCTCCCCCATTCTCCTCGGGCTCGCGCCCTTCGCGATCGTCTACGGCGCCGCCGCGAACGACGCCGGGCTCTCGCTCGCGCGAACCTCGTCCATGAGTCTCGCAATCTTCGCGGGTTCCGCCCAACTGGTCTTCCTGAACCTTTGGGAAAACGGGGTGGGCTTTTTGGCCCTCGTCCTCGCCGTCGCCGCCGTGAACCTGAGGCTTCTCATATACGGGTCATCGATTTCCCCGTTCCTGGGTCCCGCCCCCTCGACCCTCCCGGGCCTCGTCCGGAGTTATTTCCTCATCGACGAGAGCTATTCCGTGAGCATGGCCCATTTTCTCGCCGGGGGAAAATGCCCGAACCGGGTCTGGTTTTATCTGGGGGCCGCCGGACCCGTCTGGTTCGGATGGCAGACCATGGGGATCGCGGGCTATTTCGCCGGAAGCGTCCTTCCCCGGACCCTCCCTTTCGAGATGGCGATTCCCATGGTCTTTCTGGCCCTCCTCGCCTCCGTCTTCAAGGCCGGATCCGGAAAAACGACCGCCAAACTCGCGGCCGTATTCGCCTCGGGCCTTTCCGCCGCCCTCCTCGAGCCCCCGCTTCCCCCCGGGACGGGCATAATCGCGGGCGTCTTCGCGGGCGTTTTGGCCGGCATCGCCGTCCTCCGTTTCGGCGGGAGCGGGGACCGCGGGGGAAACCCCGGGGGACAAAACTGAGATGAGCGACCACTTCTGGGCGGCGCTTCTCGTTTCCGGCGTCCTCACCTTCCTCATGAGGGCCTTTTTCCTCGCCTCGGAAAAACCCCCCAAAACCCCTCCCGGCCTCGCCGCGGCCATGGACTTCGTGCCC
>JAITKT010000437.1 GCA_031278225.1 Deltaproteobacteria bacterium | reverse complement strand
ATTCGGAGGTTATCCGATCCCCGGATTTCGCGAAGCCCCCGGAAATTTCCCGTCCGGGTCCGGTTTGGCGGGGAAAAATTCCCCGGAAAGTTCGTTCGAAAACGAACGCCGGAAGAGCTTCGGGTACCGTTCCCCTGGTGAAGCTCCCGGCCCCGGACGCCATTTTGGTTTTTTCGGTCCGCGGGTATCGCGGGACGCGGCGGCCGGCGGATCCCGGCGTTCGGGAATCGACTCGGGCGCGAGAGGGATGACGGGGTCGGCGGGTTTCGTCTCGAAAAACCGAAAAAGTCCATCGCGTTTCGAGTCACCGCATTCGCGCGCGCGGGCCCGGAACGCGCCGAAACCGCGAAACGGCGGACGGGGAAAAATCCGAAAAACAAAACCCCCGGGGGGAAAAGCCTCGGGCGATTTCGGGCCGAAAATGGGCCGGAGCTTTTTCGGATCGCCCGTCTTTTACCCGGAGCGCGAAAAAATCGAACCGCTTGACAAATGTTTTTTCAAGCCGGTATATTGACGATTGCGGAACCGATTTTCAAAAAAGTTCCGTTAATGAATATGTTGGTCAAGGCCGATCATTTGTCGTGAAGGCCGCGAAGTTAATTTCTTCGCGGTCTTTTTTTTGTCCCTCTAATTTTTTAACGGCAGGATCGCCGACATTTTATGTCTCTTTTGTTTCTTAACGGCTCGAAACGTTTTTGTGAATCTTCAGTTCTTTATTTTTTACCGGTTAAATTTTTATTTGTTTTCAATCGGTTTTGACCGGTTTTCGTCTCTCTTCCCCCAAACGCGCCCGTTCGCCTCTTTGAACCTTTTGTTTCCTCACTTTTCTTCTTCTTCGCCCGCGTCCCGAACGACGCCGCCGCGGGAAACGCGTCGTCCCCGCGAAACCGTTCTTTCACGGAAAACATGATGAACACGCTCGAAAACCAAAAGATTCCCCCCATCCGGGAACAAAGGCATCCGGAAACTTCCCTCGCCCACGGCTCGACGCTTTGCCGGCGAAAAAACGGGGGCCGGGGCTGTCCCGTGTCGTCCGGGGCGAACAGGACCTTCACCCAGGGGTCCATTTGCCCGCTTCTTCCCGCCCTGGGGATCATGATGAGCCTTCCGGAGACGGTGGTTCTCATGCACGGGGCCGTGGGTTGCGGAACCTGCGCCATGGGAAACAACGTGAACGTGAGGGCGGGAAACGCCTCTCGAGGGAAGCCCCTCGAGGACGCCGTCTGGCTTTCCACTTCCCTGAACGAGATTAACGTCATCCACGGGGGCGACGGGAAGCTTTACGAGGCCATCCTGGAGGCTTACGAAAACCACAAGCCCAAAGTCATTTTGGCGGTTTCGGGATGCCTTCCGGGGGTCATCGGGGACGACATCGATCAAGTTGCCGCGAAGGCCTCGGAGAAAGTCGGGGCCAAGGTACTTCCGGTGCACTGCGAAGGCTTCAAGTCGCGCTTCATGGCGACGGCCTACGACGTCGTCTACCACGCCCTCGGGCGGGGACTCATGCCCGACCCGGCCGAGGTCGGGGAAAAGCTCCCCAAAACCATAAACGTCATGAACGTCGGGTCCATGGGCATCGCCGACGAACGGGAGCTCGCGAGGCTCCTCGCGGAAATCGGGCTGGAAGCCAATTTTTTCCCGGTCTTCGCGCATCCGGAGAGTTTCGGACTCGCGGCCCGCGCCGCCCTCTCCGTGAGCGTCTGCCCCACCCACGACGACTACTTTCTGACCCACCTGAAGGAGAAGCACGGGGTGCCGTTCCTCATCCGGCACATGCCCATAGGCATGGCCAACACCTCGGCCTGGCTCGTCGGGATCGGGGAGGCCATGGGGCTCGAAAAAGAGGCCCGGGCCGTCGCCGAAAGGGAAGAGCGGGAACTCGGGGAAGCCCTCCTCGAATTCGCCCCCTCTTTCCGGGGGAAGAAGGCCTTTCTCTCGGCGGGCGAGTACAGGTCCCTCGCGACGGCCTCCCTCATGAGGGAATTGGGTTTCCGGATTTCGGCCATACGCTCCTTCCACTACGACGGCTTCGCGGAGGTGGAGATGGAAAAACTCGCGAAGGGGGAGGACGAGATCGTCTTCAACGTCGCGAACGTCCAGCCCTTCGAGGAGGCCAATCTCCTGAAACGCCTGAAGCCGGACATCTTCCTGGGGCACATGCACGGGAACGGCACGGCCGCCCGTCTGGGCATACCCGCCCAGGTGATCTACAACAACGGCTACGCCTACATGGGATACAAAGGGGCTTACGACCTCGCGAGAAGGGTGCGCAGGCGTCTCAAAAACAGGGCCTTTTACGAAAACCTCGGGAAAGACGCCCGTCTTCCCTACGCGTCGTCCTGGTACGGGAAGGATCCCTTCTCCATGATAAACGGAAAGGAAGGCGCGGCGTGAGCGAAAACGGCGGCTTTTATGTCGAAAGACCCAGATGGACCTGCGCCCTCGGGGGAGCCCTGGCCGCGGCCGCGGCTCTTCCCGGGACCGTTCCCGTTCTGCACGCGGGACCCGGCTGCGCGGGGAACTTCGCCTGGACCAACAACGGGGCCTCCGGTTTGAACGTGACCGGCCCCTGCCTCGGCTTGAGCGTCCCCGCGACCAATCTTCAGGAGGAGGAAGTGGTTTTCGGGGGGACGGAAAGACTCAGGGAGGAGATCGACGGGACCCTTCGGATCATGGAGGGAAAACTCTATTTCGTTTTGACCGGCTGCCTTCCCGAGGTGACGGGCGACGACGTGCCCGGACTCGTCGCCGAGTACGCCTCCCGGGGGATTCCCCTCGTCGCGGCCTCCGCGCCCGGCTTCAAGGGGGACTCCTACGCCGGGTACGGCGAGGTCATGAAGACCATCGTCGCCAAGGTCCTGAAAAGGAAGAGCCCGAAAAACGGATCCAAAAGTCCCGGGGCTTCCGGGAAGGACATGATAAACGTCTGGGGCGTGCCCCCCCACTTCGACCCCTTCTGGAAGGGAAACCTCCTGGGGATAAAAAAACTCGCGGGTCTCCTGGACCTCGAGGCCAACGTCTTTTTCGGGCCGGAGGCCAATCTCGGGACCGTCCGAAACGCCGCCCGCGCGAGGTTGAACGTCCTCGTCTCCGGTATCTACGGGGCGGAAGCCGCGGAACTGTTTTTGGAAATCCACGGGGTGCCCTTCGTTTCCGCCCCCCTGCCTTTCGGGACCGCGGCTTCGGAGAGATTTTTGGACATCGTCGGCGCCGCCCTTTCGATTCCGAAGAGCCTGACCCGGAAGGCCAAGGCCAAAGCCAGGGCCGAAAGGCACGCCTACCTCGAACCCGCGGTCGACCTTTACAACGACATGGAGATCCAGAGGCACGCGCTCGTGGTGGGGGACGCGAACTACGCCTTCGCCCTCTCGGATTTTCTCGCGGACGACCTCGGCTGGATCCCCGAACTGGTCGTCGTCACGAACGAGCTCTCGCCCGAGGAAAAATCAAGGCTCGAAAACCACAGGAAAAAGACCGGGGGCACCCCTCCCGAGCGCCTGATTTTCGAGAACCGGAGGGCCGGGATAAGAGAGGCCGCGAAAGAGATCTGGGGCGGACGGGGGGAAAAATACCGGGACCCCCTGACTCCCGTCTTCGTGGCCGGAAGCTCCCTCGAAAGGTCCCTCGCCCGGGAGCTCGGGGCCTCCTGTCTCAGTCTCTCTTATCCCGTGTCCGACAGGGCGATCCTCGCCAAGGGTTTCACGGGACATTTCGGAGGCCTGGAATTGACGGAGGACTTAATCGGCGCCTGCGCGGCCGTCAGGTGACGCGGGCGTCGCGCGAGGATCGACATGAACGTACCGAACAAAACAATCGGGAAAATCAATCCCCGTCCGCTTCCCGCGGACCTTCCCCCCGGGGAGGCCGCCGACGTCTCCCTTTCCCGGAAAAGCCCCGGGGGGGGAAACGGTCGGGACGCGGGGCCCGGCGGAAACGACCCCCGCCCGGAGGCGACTCTCGCCGACCCGCGGGCGAAAGAATCTTCCGACTCCGAAGAGGCCGGGAAAGAGTCGATTGAAGCTTCCGCGGCTTTCCCCGAAGCCTCCGAAAGGGGGGCGTCCGGGGAAGGGGCGCCCGCCCCGGCCGGAAGGCCGGGGAAGGAAGATCGTCCGGGGGAACGCCCTACGGAACCGGTCGCGGTCGAAAGAGCGGGGGAAACCCCGGCCGCTCCCGAACCCGGGAAGGAGGGCCGGGCGCTCCCGGCGCTGACCCGTCTCCGGAATCGACTCGCGAGCGACAAGGCGCCCTTGGCGGCTCTTCTGGCGGCGGTGGTCGAATGCGCCTTAAACGCCTCCGGGAAGCACCCGCGGATGGACAGGCCTTATTTTCTCCTGTTTTTGCTCGTCTTGGGGGCTTCCAGGGCGCTCGTCCCCGTGATTTTCGGCGGCAAGAAGGAATTTTTGGAGGGATTTCGGGCGAAAGACAATTTTTACGCCGCGGTTTTTCTTCTCCTGTGCCTCCTGAACCTTCTCACGAGCAAGTTCACGGTGCTGCCCCCGATTTTTTTCCCCGCCCCGGACAGGATTTTGTCGGTTTTGGTGGAGGATTTCCACTACCTCATCGTCACCTGCCTCGGATCTTCCGCGAAACTTCTCGCGACGGGCTTTTTCCTGGGGGCCTTCGCGGGGTTCTCGACGGGCATAGCCATCGGTTTTTCCAAGAAGGCCGGCTACTGGTTGAATCCCCTCATCAAGGTTTTGGGACCCATTCCCCCCACGGCCTGGATACCCGTGGTGCTGGTCGCGTTTCCCACCACCTGGACGGCGGCCGTCTTTTTGATAGCCCTTTCGGTGTGGTTTCCGACCTCCGTCATGACCTCGTCCGGGATTCTGAACGTGCAAAACGCCTATTTCGAGGTTTCCAGCACCCTGGGGGCCAAGAGGCTCAATCAGATCTTCCGGGTGGGCATACCCGCGGCCATGCCTCTCATATTCACGGGGCTGTTCAGCGGGGCCTGCGCCTCCTTTCTGACCCTCATGACGGCCGAGATGGTCGGAGTCAAAAACGGCATAGGCTGGTACATCCACTGGCAGAGGCAGATGCTCTCCTATTCCAACGTCTACGCCGGGCTCATCGTCATCGCGGTCACTTTTTACGCGCTCATAACCCTCTTTTTCAAAGTCAGGGACAGGATGTTGGTTTGGCAGAAAGGCATGATCAAATGGTAAGGGCCGAAAGGGGCGCGATCGACCTTCGCGGGGTGTCCAAGGCCTTCCCCCACCCGGACGGAAGGATTGTCGAGGCGGTCGCGGGCGTGGACTTGGTCGTGGAGCCCGGGGAATTCGTGTCCTTAATCGGACCCTCGGGCTGCGGAAAGTCGACCCTCCTCCGTCTCATGGCCGGACTCGAGAAGGCCACGACGGGGGAGCTCCTTCTGGACGGCAAGCCCATAGAGGGTCCGGACGCGGAAAGGGGACTGGTCTTCCAGAATCCCTGTCTCTTCCCCTGGCTGAACGTTCACAACAACGTGGCCTTCGGCCCGAAGGTCAGGAAGGCGGCCGCGAAACTCGGGGAAGAGGTTCCGAGGCACTTGGAGCTCGTGGGTCTCGGGAAATTCGGGAAGGTCTACCCCCACCGGCTCTCGGGAGGCATGGCCCAGAGGGCGTCACTCGCCCGGGCCCTCATAAACGAGCCCCTGGTGCTTCTCCTCGACGAACCCCTGGGCGCCTTGGACGCCTTCACCCGCATGAACATGCAGGACGAGATCCTCCGCATCCGGGAGGAAAAGCTCATAACCATGATCATGGTCACCCACGACGTGGACGAGGCCATCTATCTCTCGGACAGGATAGTGGTGATGACGCCCTCGCCGGGCGCGGTCGAAAGGATCATGAGGATCCCCTTTTCCCGTCCCCGTTCGAGAAACACCCCGGACTTTTTGGCGTTGAGGGGACGCATCCTGGAGATTTTGCACTTCGCGGGCCGGCAGGACGAACCGGCCCATCAAATCTAGCGCTTTTCGAGGGAAGGCGGCCGCCGGACGAACGGAGCCCCCCCGGGATTCGAAAAAATTTCATTCAAACGCCCGACTTCGGGGTTTTCCGTTCGGAAATTCCCAAGGGGGAGGGAGTTTTTTCAAGAAATCCCCCGAAACGTCCCCGAAGCCGCGATTTCGTCTTTTGGATTTTCAACGGGCTTTTTTTTCGCCCTCAACACCAAACACATTTTCGAGGTTCACAATGAAAAAACCAATCATCGTCGTTTCCTGCGTTTTGGCGGTCGCGTTGTCCGTTCTCGTTTCCGGAACGGCTCTCCATTCCCAACCCAAAGTCATAAAACTCAAGGCCGGCTACAACGGAAGCCTCTGCGAGGGTCCCGTGCACATTTCTCAGGAAAAGGGCTTCTTCGCGGAGGAGGGTCTGGACGTGGAGCTCGTGAAGCTCGCCCCCGGAACGAACTTCGAGGCCATCACCGCGGGTCAGATTGACGCGAGCTTCGGGCTTCTCGCGACTCTCATCCAGCCGCTTTCCAACGGCCTTCCCATCAAGATCACCACGGGTCTTCACACCGGCTGCGACAAAATTTTGGTGAAGCCGGACTCCGGAATAAAGACCGTGGCAGACCTCAAGGGGAAACGGATAGGCGTCCCCAGCCTCACCTCGAGCCCCATAATGTTTGCCAGAAGGGGTTTGGCCCACGCCGGCGTCAAGGTCGGGGACAAGGATTCCGAGGTCGAGTTCCTGGTCTTCGAAAATTCCGAGCTCCCGCTGGCCCTTGAGAGGGGGGCCATAGACGCGATTTCGGCGAACGATCCGGTGGCGTCGCTCGCGGCCAAGAACAACAATCTCACCATACTTTTGGACTCCGCCGCGGACGAGCCCTTCTCCCTGCAGTACTGCTGCGCCGCCTACGTGAGCGACGAGCTCGTTTCCGACAATCCCGAGGCCGCGGCGAGATACACGAGGGCCATGCAGAAGGCGGCCGCCTGGATTCAGCGCAATCCGGACGAGACGGCCAGGATCCAGGTCGAAAAGAAATACGTGGCCGGCGACGCCGCCTTCAACGCCTCGGTTTTAAAGACCTTCAGGTACATTCCGTCGGTCTCCGGAGCCTACGACGCCTTCGGCGTGACGGCGGGAGAGTTAAAGGACATAGGCATACTGGGAGCCAAGGTGGACGTCAAGGTCCTCCACGAGAATTCCTTCGCGAAATTGCCGGGAGTGCCCGACAGCGTCGAGTGACGGGGGAGGGCCGAGGCTTCGCCCGAAACCGTTTCCTCGAATCGGAAGACGAAAAAGCCCCCGCGTCCGGAACCCGGGAAGATCTCCCGGAACCGGAGGCGGGGGTTTTCGTTTTCGCGGCGGGTTTCGAGACGCGAACCCGGGGCGGGTCGCGGGCCCCGACGACGAACGCGTCAGGACCCGGTGG
>JAITKT010000041.1 GCA_031278225.1 Deltaproteobacteria bacterium | reverse complement strand
CGAAGCTCCCCCGGGATTCGTTTCGATTTGACGCCGGCGGATTGGAATACCGCCAAAAAAAATTTTTGTTTTTTTGATTTTCATCATTTCAATTTTTTTTAAAATCAGTAAAAAGATGTTTTAACAAAAAAAATCATTGAAAAACACAAAATCACCTTCGGGCTCTTGACATCAACGCCGATTAAATGAAAAATACGATAACGGGACACGCGCGCGATTTGATTTCGCGGACGCGCGAGACCGAATGTCTTCGCGTTTATTGATAATTTTTCGACAAGCGTGTTTTAAAAAGCTTTTACCCGGGGAACCCCGACGGGCGACGCGAAAAACACCCCCGGGATTCCATGACATCGAATTCATTTCGGAGTGACGCCATTTCCATGATTTCAACGATTCACAAACCAGCCGCCGAAAACAATCCATCCCCGACCATCCCGCCGGTAATTCATTTCGAAAATCCGAACCGACGCGTTCGCGTCTGAAATCAAAATCACGCGACTGAGCGAATCACGAATCCGCCCGGGGAAAGAGTTTTTCTTTTTCCGGCTTTGAATTCGAACCGTCCCCGTTTGCCGTTTCGAGGGGCCAAGAACGCCCGGGCGGACGATTCGTCAAGGCCGGAAGAGGGGCGCGGACCCGCTTTTCCGAAACTATTGAAAAACATTCTAATTTCCGGCGAGAAGAAACATGTCCCGACCGCTTCTTCCCGACATCGGAAAACCGTGACTTTGTCACGATTTCACAACAACGCGCGATTCATTCGCGGCTGATTGACACAGGAGAATCAGATGACAATGAGTTCAAACTCATTTTTGAAGCCGGATGCCCGAACGACGGGCCGACTGAAAAAGATATCCTTTATTTTTGTTTTGGCGCTTTCGCTTTCCTTCTTCGGAGCCTTGACGGCCCAAGCGGTGACCAACGTGACGTATGACGACGCGACGTTGATCGTCGGCGGCACCGGAAGCGGCGGCGGCGGAGCTTCCGGCGGCGGCGGCGGCGCCGGAGCGGGCGGCGGGGGAGCCGGAGGCGGCGGCGGCGCGGCCGGAGACGGAACGGCCACCAACGGCGGCGGCGGAGGTCAAGGAGGGAACGGAGGCGCCGGAGGAACCGGCGGCGACGGAGGCGGCGGCGCGAAGGGAACCGCCGGCGTCGCCGGCACCGCGGGCTCGATGGCGAGCGGCGCGGCCGACGCGAGCAAGGGAACCGACGGCGGCAAAGGCGGGGACGGCGGCAAAGGCGGCGACGGCGGCGCGGGCACCGACGGAACCCCGGGCACCGGTCAGGCCGGCGGAAAAGCGGGCATTGCCGGCGCGGCCGGAGCGGGAGCCGCGGGAGCCGCGGGAGCGGCCGGCGGAACGGCCGGAGTGAGCGGCGGCGCCGACCCGACCAACGGCGGCGTGGCGACCGCGCCCGCCAAAAGAGGCGCGAACGGCTCGGCCGGCGGAAACGGAGGCAACGCGGGAGCGCAGCCGGCCGATCAAAAGATCGCCCTCGCGGAAACGGAATACGGTAAAATCAGCGTCGCCGCGATCGCCGGAGGAAACGGCGGAGCGGGCGGCAAAGGCGGGAACGCCGGAACGGCGGGAAGTCTCGGTCTCGCGGGCGCGGACGGCGGCGTGAGCGGCCAGAGGCAACCCGGAAAAGGCGGAGCGGCGCTCGCGGCCATCGACGCCAACCATCTCGGCGGCGCGGGAGGCAAGGGCGGAAACGGCGGCGCCGGCGCCAACGCCAGAAGCCACGAGCTGACCTTTAACGGCAAAACGACGACCGTTCTCGAGGAGACCGTCCTCTCGGCCTCCCAAGGCGGGAACGGCGCGAACGGCGGAGACACCGGAACCGACGTCGCCAACGCGCCGCTCCAGGAAACCCCCGGCGGCGGCGGCGGCAACGGCGGAAAAGGCGGGAACGGCGGGAACGTCAAACTCGTCTCCAAGTCGACGACCGCGACTTTCGAGAACGAACTGAAGGCGACGGCCGGAAACGGCGGAAACGGCGGGAACGTCGGGACCAGAACCGGAAACGCCTCGACCAAAGCCGCGGGTAACGGCGGAGCGGCCGGAAACGGCGGAAACGTCGACCTCGACTTCGAAGGCTCGGCGGTTCTCGCGAAACTCGGAAAAATCACCCTGACCTCCGGAAACGGCGGGTCCAAGGGACAGGGCAGCGCCGACACCGCGAACAAGGCCGCGGCCGGAGCCGCCGGAAACGGCGGGGCGGTGAACGCGGTCATCGGGGGTTCGCTCTCGGTCCTTGACGATTCCGCGATAACCCTCACCAAAGGGACCGCGGTCGCGGACGGGGGAAAGGCGGGCTCTCTCAATTTCACGGTCGCCAAATCCCTGGACATGGCGGCGGGAAAGAAGCTCATTCTTTCGCTCAAAGGCGACGACCTCGTCAAGGGAACGGACCTCGTGGCTTTCAACACCCTGGTGTTGCGCGAAAAGTCGATGTTCCTGACCGACGCCAAAGTGTATTCCGGAAACGATCAATACACGGTCCCCGGGAAATACGTCAAAATCAACAACCTTGACGTTTTCGCGGGCGCCTCGATGAGTTTCGACGGCGTTTACGCCCCCGACACTTCCGCTTTCGATTACATGCGTTTCGACGTGAGCGTCGTCCCCACCGGCGTGCCCATGCTCGGGATCGTCGGCCCCGGAGTCGTGTCTCTGGCCAATTTCAATCCCATGCTCCAGCACGAGAAATACCTCGCGAATCCCGACAGACCCGCGCTCGCGACCGACGCGAACTACAGGGATTACAAGAACGCCGACGTCTCCGACGCCAAAGTCGCTCCCGCCTTCATAACCGCCGACACCAGGATCAAGCCGGAAAAGCTCGGGACCATAATCCTCATCGACAAGACCGACGGCAAGGCGGACGCCGCGCTGGTCACGGTTGACGCGAACGGGAACAAGCACTACAAAAGCGTCAATTCCAAAGCCGGCGCCGAGTACGACAATTTCGCCTTCGTCTCCGGCCTCCGCCGTTACTTTTTCGACGTCTACGTGTCCGCGGACGCCGGAAACCCCCTCGTCGCGGACAATTATCTCACCGTGAACGGTCACGGGGTCTATTCCCAAGCCGGCGCGGCTTCGATGATCGGAGCGGAGCAGACCCTCGAGAACACCCTTGACGCGATGGATCGCGCGCACGAGGCCGACGGCCAAGGCGCGACCCGCGTCGTGTTGGTCGCCGGCGGCGGCGACGTCACCGTCGAAACCGGAAGCAGCGTGTCGAGCGAAAACTACTCCCTCGCGCTCGCCGTCGGCCGCAAATTCGAGCACGGCCTCGGCTCCGCCACTCTCGGCCTCTTCGGCGAGTTCGGCAAGAGCGACTACGATTCCGACACCTTCATGCCCCTCTACGGCACCATCCTCGGCGCCGGCGAAGTCGAGACCAAAGGCGGCGGAATCTTCGTCAAGAACCTTTTCTCCTCGAACACCTTCTTCGAGTTGTCGGCCAGAGCCGGGAACATCAACAACAAGTTCCGCGTGTCCAAGGATCCCTACGCCACGAACACCTCCCCCTACGCCGGGACTTCCGGGAGCGGGTATCTCGGTTTTCACGCGGGGATAGGCCAGAACTTCGAGATCACCGAGAACGACATGCTCACGGTGTACGCCAAGTACTTCTGGACCCGCGTGAACTCCGACGAGTACCAAAACAAAATGTCGGACAAGATCAAAGTCGACGCGGTTCATTCCTCCAAATTGAGGGGCGGCGTCCGCTTCGAGAAATTCTTCGGCGAAAAGACAAGCGTTTTCGTCGGGGCCGGCGTCGAGCGCGAGTTCAGGGGCGACGTGCGGACTTACGTCAATTCCAATCCCGTCTCGGGCCAAACCTCCCTCAAGGGCACGGGGGCCTTCGGGGAAATCGGCGTCAATTTCATGGCGACCGGGAACTTCTCCGTGGGCGTCAAAGCCTTCGGGAACACCGGTGACAAAAAAGGCGGCGGCGGAAGCGTGAACCTGACCTTCAACTTCTGATAAGACCGAGCTCTCGTTAAAAACGAGCGACAAGCCCCGGCGGGATCCTTCCCGTCGGGGCTTTTTTTCTTCTCATTATTTCTTCGTTCCGGTTTTTCGGGCCCGGTTTCAATAAATCCCGCGCCCGGTGTTTGAATTTTAATCCGCGAAGGGGTTCCGCGGCTCCGCGGGTTTCCGAATCCGGACCGGGGCGAAAAAAAAGGCGAAGAGCCGTCTCTTCGCCTTTTTTTCGGGGTGGGGGGGATCCGTTTTCCCGGATTATCTCTTGACCTTGGTTTTCTTCGCGTACTGGAGCCTCGTGACCGACTTCTGGAGCTGGATTTCGAGCTCCTCGATTTCGATGCGGCCCTTTTCGGTGTCTTGGATCTTCTTGGTTTCCTCAATCTTTTTCCGGATCTCGGCGGTCCTTTGGTTTTCCAGTTCCAGAAAATCGTCCTTGCTCATCTCCTCGTTGCGGCAGGCGTAACCGGCGAGCACCGTGACCCTGTCGGGGAGAACCTCGACGAAGCCGTCCTCCACGTAAAAATCGACGACCTCGCCGGAGGGGGAACGGTACCAGAGCTCGGACCTGTCCTTGAGCGCCGTCAGAAACGGCTCGTGTCCCGGACGGGCGTTGAAGGTGCCTTCCGTGCCCTGGGCGTTTACCGCGATTGCCTCCTCCCCGTCCAGAAGGGAGTGCTCCGGGGTGACCAAAGTAAGCTTGAAATGTTTTTCGCTCATGATTGACCTTTTCGGGGACTCGTTTTCCAAAGGGCCCAAAAAAACCGTCAGGCGGCGCCGGCGAGCCTTTCGGCTTTCTCGGCGACCTCCTCGATGCCTCCCACCATGTGGAAAGCCTGCTCGGGAAGGGCGTCGTGCTTGCCGTCGAGGATCTCCTTGAAGCCGCGGACCGTGTCCTCGACCTTCACGAATTTCCCGGGGGAACCGGTGAAGGGCTCGGCGGCGAAGAAGGGCTGGGACAGGAACCTCTGGATCTTTCTCGCCCGCGCGACCGTGAGCCTGTCCTGCTCGGAGAGCTCCTCGATGCCCAGGATGGCGATGATGTCCTGGAGGTCCTTGTATTTCTGGAGGGCCTGCTGAACCCTGCGGGCCGTGCGGTAGTGCTCGATGCCGAGATAGGAGGCGTCCAGGATGCGGCTGGTGGAGTCAAGGGGGTCGACCGCGGGGTAGATGCCGAGCTCGGCTATCTGCCTGGACAGGGTGACGGTGCCGTCCAGGTGGGAGAAGGTCGTGGCGGGGGCCGGGTCGGTGAGGTCGTCGGCGGGGACGTAGACGCACTGCACCGAGGTGATGGACCCGCGGTTGGTGGAGGTTATGCGCTCCTGGAGCTCGCCCAGCTCGGTCGCCAAAGTCGGCTGATAGCCCACGGCGGAGGGCATGCGGCCCAGAAGGGCCGAGACCTCGCTTCCCGCCTGGGTGAAGCGGTAGATGTTGTCGACGAAGAGGAGCACGTCCTGGCCCTCCTCGTCGCGGAAGTACTCGGCCGCGGTGAGGGCGGAAAGGGCCACGCGGGCCCGGGCCCCGGGGGGCTCGGTCATCTGACCGTAGACCAGGGCGGCCTTGTCCAAAACCCCGCTCACCTTCATCTCGTTGTAGAGGTCGGTGCCCTCGCGGGTGCGTTCGCCCACGCCGCCGAAAACCGAGATGCCGCCGTGGTGCATGGCGATGTTGTGGATCATCTCCATCATGATGACGGTTTTGCCGACCCCGGCGCCCCCGAAGAGGCCCATCTTGCCGCCGCGGGGGAAGGGAACGAGGAGGTCGATGACCTTGACCCCGGTCTCGAGGACCCTGACGGAGGTGTCCAGCTGGGTGAATGGAGGCGAAGGCCTGTGGATGGGATAGGCCTTGTCGGACTTGACGTCGCCCAAGCCGTCCACGGGCCGGCCTATGACGTTCAAGACGCGTCCGAGGCAGGCTTTGCCCACCGGAACCATGATGGGGGAGCCGGTGTCCTTGACGGGCATTCCGCGGACGAGACCGTCCGTGGTGTCCATGGCGATGGTCCTCACGGTGTTGTCGCCCAGGTGTTGGGCGACTTCCAAAACAAGGTTGTCGGGCTTGTCGTTTATGTCGGGATTGGTGACGTTCAGGGCGTTCAGGATGGAGGGCAGTTCGCCTTCCTTGAAAGCCACGTCCACGACGGGACCGATGACCTGTATTATTTTACCCTCGATCATGGGAAAAAACGCCTCCTTGGCGGCTTGAATATGGGATGGCGCGAGGGGTCGGATTTCGCGCGGGACGGAAAGCTGAAAAAAAGCGCCCGGTTTCGGGAAACGATTTTCGGAAAACGCCGGGGGGGGCCGCGGCCTTTCGGCGGGGCCTTCGGTCGGCGCGATCAGCCCTTCAAGGCCTCGGCGCCGTTCACGATGTCCAGAAGCTCGTTCGTGACCGCCGACTGGCGGGCCTTGTTGTAGGACAGGGTCAGACCCGAAATGATGTCCTTGCAGCTTTTGGAGGCGTTGTCCATGGCCTGCATCCGGGCGGCGTTCTCGGAGGTCACGGACTCGAGGTAGGCCCGGTAAAGCTTGATGGTGAGGCTCTGGGGGATGAGGAGTTTCAGGAGGGCCTCCGCGTCGGGCTCGACCAGGTAGTCCACGTTGGCCGAGACGTCAAGCTTCCTTTCCTTTTCCTTTTCCTTTTTCCCGGGCGCGTCGACGGAACCCCCGGGGCCCCCGGTGGCCGGACCCGCTTCGTCCGCCAAAGGGAGAAAGGGGGCCGAGGTCACGTAATGGCGGCTCACGGTCTCGAACTTCGTGTAGATGACGCTTATCTCCTTGTAGCCCCCGGCCTTCCCCCCCTCGTCCCGGCCGTCGGCGGAGTGGGCCTCGACGAAGGCGGAGGTGAGGTTCGAGGCGAACCTGTAGGAGAACTCCTGGGCGAGGTTGGGGAGGCGCCCGTGGATGGTGACGTTGCGCCTCTGGTAGTACTCGATGCCCTTTTTCCCCAGGACGAAGAGCTCGGGCTCGAGGCCCTTGGCCCTGGTCTCCAGGATGGTCCTGTCGGTGAGGTTGAAGATGTTGGAATTGAAGCTTCCGCAGAGCCCCCTGTCCGAGGTGTAGACCACGATCAGGGATTTTACCGGCGAAACGGGCGGTTTTATTATGTTGTTCGCGAGTATCCTGGAGCGTCTCCCGATTTCGGCCGTGAGTCTCGCGTACTCGTTCGCGTAGTTTTGGAAGTGTTCGGTGGTGCTTTGGGTGGCGCGCAGTTTGGCCGCCGCGACCATATTCATGGCCTTGGTGAGCTTTTGGGTCTGGCGCACCGCCACGATGTGACGTTTTATGTCTTTCAGGGAGGCCATTTTTACCTCTTCCGATCGTTGAACAACCGTTTTTCGGGTTCCCGGAAGCCCCGGGGGCCTATTCCACCGGCTTGTAGATGGTGTCGAACTCGGTCAGGGCGTCCTTGATCTCCTTGTCCAAATCCTCGGAGATGTCGTTGGTTTCCTTGATTCTTTGGAGGATCCCCGAGTGGCGGTTCTCGACGAAATCCAAGAGCTTGGCCTCGTAGTCCGAAATGGTGTTCAGGGGATACTTGTCCAAAAAGCCGCGGGTCCCGGCGTACAGGACGAGAACTTCCTTTTCCGCGGGCATGGGTTGGAACTGGGGCTGCTTCAGGAGTTCCACCATCCTCTGGCCGCGGTTTATCTGGTTCAGGGTGGCCTTGTCGAGGTCGGACCCGAACTGGGCGAAGGACTCGAGCTCGCGGAACTGGGCCAGGTCCAGACGCAGGGTGCCCGCGACCTTCTTCATGGCCTTGGTCTGGGCCGAACCGCCGACGCGGCTCACGCTGATGCCCACGTTGATGGCGGGACGGACGCCCGAGAAGAAGAGGTTGGGCTCCAGAAAAACCTGACCGTCGGTTATGGAAATGACGTTGGTGGGGATGAAGGCGGAGACGTCGCCGGCCTGGGTCTCGATGACCGGGAGGGCCGTCAGGGATCCCGCCCCGAGGGCGTCGGAGAGTTTGGCCGCGCGCTCGAGGAGCCTCGAGTGGTTGTAGAAGATGTCCCCGGGATAGGCTTCGCGGCCCGGGGGACGCCTGAGCAGAAGGGATATCTCGCGGTAGGCGACCGCCTGCTTGGAGAGGTCATCGTAAATGATCAAAGCGTGACGCTTGGAGTCCCTGTAGTGCTCGCCCATGGTCGCCCCGGCGAAGGGGGCTATGTACTGGAGGGGAGCGGGGTCGGAGGCGTTCGCGGCCACCACGGTCGTGTACTCGAGGGCCCCGTGTTTTTCGAGGTTCGCCACCACCTGGGCCACGGTGGACTTCTTCTGGCCTATGGCCACGTAGATGCAGACCACGTCCTGGCCCTTCTGGTTGATTATGGCGTCCACGCAGATGGCCGTCTTCCCGATCTGGCGGTCGCCGATGATGAGCTCCCGCTGTCCCCGGCCTATGGGGGTCATGGCGTCGATGGCCTTGATCCCGGTGTACATGGGCTCGTGGACGGCTTTTCTGGCGATGATGCCCGGGGCCACGACCTCGATGGGGGCGAATTCCTTCGCCTCGATCGGGCCCTTCCCGTCTATGGGACGGCCCACGGAATCGATGACGCGTCCCAAGAGGGCGTCACCCACGGGGACCTGGGCGATGCGGCCGGTCCTTTTGACCTCGTCGCCTTCTTTGATGTGGGAGACCTCCCCCAGAACCGCGACCCCGACCCTGTCGGCCTCGAGGTTCAAGACCATGCCCAAAATTCCCCCGGGGAATTCCAACAGTTCCATGGCCATGGCCTTCTCCACGCCATAGACCGTAGCCACGCCATCGCCCACGGACAGAACGGTGCCCACCTCGTCCAGGGAAACCTCGCGACCGTAATCCTTGATCCGCGATTTGATGATTTGGCTTATTTCGTCAGCTTTGATAGCCATCCGGAACTCCTTAAATTAAGAGTCAATGTGGATTCAATCGCATGGGAATACGAAAAACCCGCGCGATGAGCTTCGTTTCGGAACCGCGTCGAAAAAAAACGCGGGACCGGCAAAATCGGAAGTGTCGGAAAACCTAAAAAAAAAAAAAAAAAAAAAAGAGGGGGCGATTCGGCGAGCCCCGAAACGGGCGCCCGACCCCTCTCTCCGATTAATCCCCCTCGAAAGCGGCGGCCAGCTTCTCGAGCCTCGACTTGACGGAGCCGTCTATGACCAGGTCCCCCAGTTTGGCGACCACCCCGCCTATCAGCTCGGGTTTGAGGCTTTGAGCGAGCTCCACCTTTTTCCCGGTGTAGATGCTCAGGGCCTCCCGCACGGCGGCGAACTCGCTTTGGACGAGTTCGGTCGGGGAATAAAGGGTTCCCCTCAGGACGCCTTCCTTTTCGTCCAGGAGCTTTCCGTAAGCCTCGGCCACGGCCGGGAGACGGGAGAGGAGACCTCTTTCGAAAAGAAGCCTCGAGAGGTTGTTGACGAGGGGGGAAAGCCCCGCCTTTTCGAGAATCCCGTCCGCCATCTTCTTTCTGACGTTCGCGGGAAGGCTCGGGGAAGAAAGGAGGTCCGCCTCTTTCCCCGCCCCGGCGAGGGACCCGGCGAAGTCTTTCAACTCCTCGCCGTACTTGACGTATTGGCCGTCGGCCAAGCCCAGCTCCAGGAGGGCGGTCGCGTAACGTTTGGCGGTTGATGCGTCCATTTTGGTCGTGGTCCTTTTCCTTAAGGTCGCGGTCCTTTTCGGGTTTCGCGTTTGTTTCGCGAAAGGGCGGGAAAGGCGGAGGCGTCCGGACGTGAAATCAAAAGGGGAAAAACGGGAGCGACGGGCGTTTCGCCGGCGCCCCGTCAGTGCCGCATGGGCAGCTTCGTGACGTTGGCCACGAAATCCAGCATCAGGCGGCTCTTGTCCTCGTCGGTGACGTTGGCTTTCAGGAGGTCCTCGGCAATCTTCGCGGCCAATCGTCCCGTCTCGTTCGCGAGGCGTCTTTTGGCCAGTTTCAACTCCTGCTCCATGGCGATTTCGGTCTTTTTGACCAAAAGTTCCGCCGCGGCGTGGGCTTCGGCGATTATCCGGTCCCGCTCCCGGGCCCCGTCCCTTTCGTACTGGGCGAGGACGGATTCCCTCTCCACGGAGAGTTGGGTGAGTTTCTTTTGAAGAACCAGATTCTGCTCCTCGAGGTTGGCGGCCTGGGTCTCCAGATACTCGAGGGTCCTCGCGATGTTTTCCCTGCGTCCCGCGAAGAAGGATTTCACGGGTTTCCGGAGCAAAAACCAGAGGATTATGACGAAGGCCGCGAAATTCATGACCCTGAGGCCGAAATCCCGCCACCTCTCCGAGGTGTAGCCGGTGAAAGAGGCGTGGCCGCCGGCCCCGGCGGCTTCCGCCGCGACTTCCGCCGACCCGGAGGCCGCGGCCGGGGCTTCGGAAAGAAAGAGGGCGAGAGTCAGGGCCAAAACGGCAAAAACAAAGACGCGGGCTGATTTGTCACGCATGGTCGCACGCAGTACCCTTCGGGGGAAAAATTTGTGGAAAAAGGCGAAAAAAGAAAACCCGGGACGGGCGGTCGGTCGCGGTCGGGGACCCTTTCGCGGAGCGGGGAAAGCGGGGATTGACGGCGGTCGGGCCGGAAGATCGATTGGTCCTCAGACGGCCTTTATTTCCCTTCCCAGGAGGGCCGAGGCCATCTCCCGGCCCAGTTTCTCGGCCTCGGAGCGGAGCTCGTCCCCCGCGGCGTCGACCTCCCCCTTCAGTTTGGCCACCGCGTCCTCGAGGTTCTTGGCGGCCTCTTTCTGGGCCTTCCCCAGGATGTCCTTCTCCATGGAGTGGCCCTCTTCTTTCAAGGTGTTGTAGGACTTGACGCCCAGCCTCAGGACCTCGGTTCTTTTTTCCTCCGACTCGCTCTCGCCTTCCTCCATGGCCTTTTTGGCCGAGCGGGCCTTTTCCTTGAGGTCCTCGAAGACGTCTTCCCTCTTCCTCAGGATCTCCAGAATGGGCTTGTAGAGGATCTTGTTCAGGACCCACATGAGGACGAGAAAGACCAGAAGCTGGGTCGCGAGAGTCCAGTTCAAGGTTAGGGTGACCATGGGGAGGTACCTCGAAAAATGGGGATTTCCCGATTTTCCCGACGCGGGGGGATGGGAAAAAACAGGCGGGTTTTGAAAAACAAATGGGATTATAGTTTTTTTTCGTTCCCCGGTCAAGTTTTCTTCCTTGCGAAAAACGGTCCCGCGCGGTATATTCTTCGCGGGATTGCGCGGTTTCGGGGGGTTTTTGCCCCGAACGCGAAAGGTTTTCCGGGGGTTTCGGGCCCTTTCGGCCCGCCCCCCGAAACGGCGGTTTTCCCCTCGTTTTTCCAAAAAAACGGGAGGGCGATCGGGCGCTCGGGGGAGCCCCGGACCCGCGCGGCGGATCTTTTCTTCCGTCGACCGAACACAACATTTGGCCAATCGCTTTTCGCTTTGTCACCATGTGGTGGATTGGCGACGGATTCGGCGGCGGAATCCGTTTCGGGATCTTTCGTCCCGCGGCGCCGGGGGGCGAAGAGGGCGGGAAAACCGCGAAATCGGAGGGAGGCGGGATGACTCGGGACGGCGGCGAAAAAACGAGAAAGGCGCCTTTGGCCGGCCAATGGTATCCGGGAAGCGCCAAGGGGGTCCTTGACGAGATCGAAGGCTGGAAGCCCTATTTCGAAGAGGAGTGGGCGCAAAAGCCCGCGTTTGACTTTACCCTCGCGAGGGACGCGGTTCTCGCGGTGGTTCCCCACGCGGGCTGGTATTTTTCGGGGCGCCTGGCGGCCAAAACCCTCAAGGCGGCCCGGGACCTTTTCGGCGCCGCGGGTCCGGAACGCGCGGTGGTGCTCGGGGGCCACTTGCCCGAAAGGGCCCCCGTCATAGCCTACGGGGAGGACTACTGGGAAACCCCCCTGGATCCCGTGACCCTCGCCCCGGATCTCAACGGGAAGCTCGAAAAGACCGCCGCGAAGGGGCTTTCCCTGAGGACCTGGGCCGGCGGCACCGACGACAACACCATAGAGGTGGAGCTCCCCCTCGTCAAACATTTTTTTCCGGACGCCAAAGTGCTTGCCCTGCGGGCAGTCCCGGACGAGAGTTCGGGGATTCTCGCGGAAACGCTCGCGGCTCTCTTCCGGGACGAAAAGACCCTGTTCGTCGCCTCCTCGGACCTCACCCATTACGGAAGGAACTACGGTTTCGCCCCGGCGGGCGGGGGCGAAAAGGGCGAGGCCTTCCGAAGGAAAAACGACCTGGACTTCATGGACGCCGCCCTCGCCTTGGACACCGGGGAAATACTCCGCCTGGGAAACCGCGGCCGCGCCGCCTGCAGCGCCGGGGCGGTCGGGGTCGTCGCCGCCCTCGCGAAGGCCCTGAACGCCAAGGGCTTTCTCGTGGACCACTATTCGAGCTCCGACGTTCATCCCTCGGACAACAGCGTGGGTTACGCGGGGATGGTCTTCGCGGTTCCCTGAAACGACGGTCGAAACGGCCGTCATCCGACGACCCCGAAACCCCCGCCACCCCGACCCGTCCTTTTCGGGCGCCGGGGAACGGGGGTATCCCCCCGGCTCCGCCCGACGCCCGCCGAATTCCCCGGAAAAACGCCCGATTGTCAAAGTGACGTTCGAATGACGGCCGAAACGCCCGGTGTTTCCCCGAAAAGGCCGCAGGCGTCCGCCCGCGCCTCGGAAAATCTTTTGACCGGGCGCCTTTTTGTGTTAAAATAACCGAGTTTTGCCGCGCCGTTTTCAAAAACGGAAGTTCATAATCCCTTTCGCCGCTTTCGCGCGTCCCGGAACGGGGTTTTCCCTTTTCGAAACCGACCCGGAAACGCTTTCGCGGTCGCGCCGCCGCGACGGTCCCTTTTTTCACCGAAAAACCGCCGAGTCTTCCCGTCATCCATGCCAACACCCGACAACAACGGCCCCGACGCCCGGGCCTTCAGGGAAACGGCCATCGCCCTGGGCGGCAACATGGGCGATCCGCCGTCCAAATTCCTGGAAGTCGAAGCCGCTTTGGCCGAAAACCCCCGTTTCCTCCTCAAGGCCAAGTCCTCCCTTTGGCTCACCGAACCCGTCGGGGGACCCCCCGGTCAGGACCCCTACCACAACATGGTCATGGTCCTCGACACGGACCTTTCCCCGGAGGACCTCATGGAAACGCTTCTGGCGCTCGAGACCCGGCTGGGGAGGGTCCGCCGGGAACGCTGGGGCCCGAGGGTCATAGACATCGACGTTCTCTACGTGGACGATCTTCTGTCCTCGGATCCGCGCCTCCTCCTGCCCCACCCGAGGATGGCGGAAAGGGCCTTCGCGCTCCTCCCCCTCGCCGAAGTCAATCCCCGCTACGTCCACCCCGGGACCAAACTCTCCGTTTCCGAGATGATCGCCCGTCTCGACCCCGACGGACCCGAAGTCAGGAGACTCGAAGGGCCGCCAAACCCCGCGGGAGCGGAAACGGCCCGGAAGAAGAACCGGGACGGCCCCGACGCGGGCGGCCGCCTTTGACTTTTCGAAAAAAAATTCGTGTTCGTCCGCGTTTTCAACGATGCGTAATCAGGGGGATCCTTTCCCCGATATTCGAAACCGACCCCGGGGCCCCCGATGCTTTACCTTTTAAGAGTCTTTCTCGTGGCTTTGCTGTTCTACCTCATCATCGTGGTGGTGAGGGGACTCGTGAGGCCCAAAACGAATCCGGCCTTCGAGGGGGACGAAAGCGAGCTCGTGTCGGATTCCCTGACCGGCGTCTATTTCGAAAAGAAAAAGGCCGTGAGCGTCACCACCGGCGGGAAAACCCACTATTTCCTCACCACCGAAAACAGGGACGCCTGGCTCAGACGAAACGCGGAGTGAAACGCGAAAAATCGCGCCCTCGCGACTTTCACGGGATTTTCAATGGAACTTGACCGCAAACACGACCGGCCGGGACCGGGACCCTCGCCGGCCCGGGCGAAGCCGCCGACCGCGGCGGAGGGAAGGGATTCGGGACCACCGGGGCGGACCGTCCCCGGCTCGGCCCTCGCCCTGGCCTTGGCCCTCTTTTTGGCCGCCGCCTTCGCGGCCTCGGACGCGCGCGCCCAGACCTTCGCGCCCCCGGAGTCCGACAGGGCCTTCGTCGCGCCGGCCGCGAGCCCCGGGGAGACCGGCCTTTCCGCCGACGCGGGACGCGAGGCCGCGGCCCTCGCCAATCAGGCGAAAGCCCCCGCCCCGGACGAGAAGGGATTCTTCGCCCCCCCGCCGCCGCCTCCCCCTCCCCCGCCCAAACCCAAACCCGCCGCGCGGAAAAACAACAAGAACTCGGAACTCGTGGTGGAGGAATTCAGTTATTACACCTTCAGGGACGAAAAGGGCGTCGTCCATCTGACCGACGCGCCCGTGGATCCCCGTTTCCAACAGGTCACCATCCAGGTGACCATTTCCAGGGGACTCGCCCCCTACAGGAGACTCAACCTCGACAAGGTCAAGCCTTTCATTCTGAAGGCCGCCGAACGCTACTCCCTGGATCCCGCCCTCATAGCCTCAATCATCAGGGCCGAGTCGGCCTTCGACCCCAAGGCCGTGTCCTGGGCCGGGGCGAGGGGCCTCATGCAGCTCATGCCCAAGACCGCCCTCATGATGGGGGTCACGGACAGTTTCGACCCGGAGCAAAACATCATGGGGGGCTCGAGGTATCTCAGGGACATGCTGAACCGCTTCAACGGGAACACCACCCTGGCCGTGGCCGCCTACAACTGCGGACCCGAAAGGGTCGCGAGGGTCGGGAGGATCCCGGACATCGCCGAGACCAGAAACTACGTGAAGATCGTCATGGCGAACCTCGGCGTCATGGCCCCCTTCTTCGCCAACAACCAAAAACCCAAGGGGGACTACGCCAGCAAGTCCGTTCTCGGCGCCTCCATATCCTTTCCCGACCCCGGAAACCTGACCGCCAAGATTGAGGGACGGGGAACGGCCCTCATGGCCCCCGCCCCGGAAATCTTCTCCCCTTCCGGCGGGGCGGAATGAACGAAACGAACGGATCGGGACGGCCTGGGGCCGCGGTCCCCCGCCCGAACCCCGAGGCCCCTGACTCCCCCCGGATTCCCCCGCCCCGCCCCGCGGAAAGACGGAGCCCGACCGATCCCGACCGACCCTCGCGGACACTTGACAAAAGACCCGGGAAAAAGTTTCATTGAACGAGGCATCCCCTTCCCGACACCGCACGCCGCGATAATCACCCGACCCGCCCCCGACGCGACGCGTAAAGGAAATTATGAAAGATTTTCTCTATAAGGTCTTTTCCCATCCGAGCCTTCCCAATTTCCTGACCATCGGGAGGATACTCGCGGTCATCTTCATCGTCCTTGGAATCGCGTTGGGCGGGGGCGGTCGCGGGATGTCCGAGCTGGTCGCCCTGATCTATCTGGTGGCCGCCTTGAGCGATCTCCTGGACGGCTATCTGGCGCGCAAGTTCAAAAACGAGAGTAACCTGGGGAGATTTTTGGATCCCCTGGCCGACAAGCTTCTGGTTTTCTCGGCCCTCATCATGCTCATCCCCCTGGGGCTTGTCCCCGCCTGGGTGGCGTTCCTCATCATCACGAGGGAACTCGCCATAACGAGCCTCCGGGCCATAGCCGTGGAAAGCGACCTCGTCATCGCCGCCTCCTCCCAGGGGAAGATGAAGACCTTCGCCCAGAACATCGCCCTCTTCTGCCTCCTCTGGAACGGAAGGCTTCTCTGGGCCGACACGGTGGACGTCGGGACGGCCATCCTTTACGTGGCCCTCGCCATAACCTACTGGTCGGGGATACTTTATTTCTACAATTTCCTCATGGCCCTGTCCGCCATGAAAACCCGCCGGGCGGCCCGGGCCATGTCGGGGGAAGGCGACGGGGAGCCGGACAAGACCACCGACAAAGGCCCCCCGGACTACTTCATCCGGGTGGCCAAGGGGGATGACCCGCGGCCGAAGGAAACGACGGCCCCGCGACCCGGGCCCGGCGGCCCCCGTAAAGAAGAACCGCGCGCTCCGGAAAGCGGCGCTCCCGCCGCGGTTGACCTCTCGAAATTCGGAAACCTCTGCCTGAGAAGCCTCAGACCCCAATACTCCAAAAGAGCCGCCGAGGGGAAAAACCCCGTCAAAAGAGCGCGGGTCCCCCATTACGGGACCGAACGCCTTCACCGCGAAGCGGGTCAACGGAAAGCGGCGAGAAGACGCTCGAGCGACGATTTTCTGAGGTCCTACAACGCCGTCCCGAAAGAGGAAAAGCCCGGGGGTTCCGAATAGAAACCGGGTAAAACCGTCCCCCCCGGGGAGTCGTTT